>DASTZT010000266.1:0-6604 GCA_035764225.1 Ktedonobacteraceae bacterium | reverse complement strand
CAGAGGTACTGGCCAAACTGAGACGGTATGATGAGGTCGTGGAAGCCTACGATCAGGCGATCCGCCTCGATCCAATCGATTTCTTCTCCTACAAGAGCAAAATTGATTTCTTGCTTCAGGTTGGCCGCGAGGAAGATGCGTTAGCTACCTACGATCAGTTTATTGAGCGTATTCCTTACTCCTTCAAAGGATATCAGGAGAAACTGTTTTTTCTTCTTCATGATCGAGAGCGGTACACAGATGGCCTGGCGACCTGTGAGCAGTGCCTGGCTTGTAACCCAGAGATGGCCCAGGCATATGAATGGAAAGGTCGGATATTATCGTATCTTGACCGTGATGAAGAGGCGCTTCTCTCCTATGACGAAGCCATTCGATTAGCATCTGGCAATGAAAGCCCTTATATTGGGAAGGCACATGTTTTGGCTGGCATGAAGCAGTATGAAGAAGCGCTGACTGTCTGTGAACAGGCTATTCAATTGGCCCCGGCGAAAGCTTCTGTCTACAAAGAGAAGGCAGGCATCCTCACCAGACAAAAGCGCTATGAAGAAGCACTCCCTTCCTATCAGAAGGGTGTTCAACTTGAGCCCGAAGATGCTGATGCTTATGATGAGTTAGGAGATATTCTGAGCAAGCTGGAGCGGTTCGCTGAGGCTGTCAAGGCGTATAGTCAAGCGATTCGACTCAGGCCAAATTTGACGAGAGCATATCAGTCGAAGGCCCATGCTTTGGAGAAGTTAGGTCACTATGAGCAAGCTCTGGCTACTTATAATAAGGTGCTTCAACTTCATCCGAGCGATGGTCACCTTCTTTTCTCCAGAGCAGGGGTGCTGAAAAAACTGCTCAGATATGAGGAGGCGAATGCTGATTATCTCAGCGCACAGGCGAGCGCACAGGCCGCCAAGTCTGATTCCTGGCTGGCTGCTTGCTGCATCATTGCAAAGGTTGATCTCAAGAAGTTGCCTCGGCCACCTGCTAGGTTGCTTGAAGTATTAAAAGAGATCACGCCAGCGCTCCAGGAAGAGGGTATAGCGGTTGGTCTGCCTCCTGAGACCACTCTCGTAACGCTGACCAGCAAATCAACATGAGTGCTCCCTTTAAGGGGATCTGAATAAAACAAGAGAGGGAAATGTCCTGAAGCTGGTTGTCAGCCTTATCTGACCCAACTGGCTATAAGGGTTACCCGCTTTTCTGGACGTCCATCTTCTTGTGATCGTGGAATGCAAATCGGCGAGTGATGTGGATGAAGCGCACTTTGCCTTGTTCCTGCAACGGGTTCATGTCTTCCATCCTGATATTGCTATCCTTCTCAGCGATACCCCGATGTCGTTTCCCTTCGAGCGCATCACGGTTTTCAACGCAGCGCTAAGCCGTCTAAGGCAACCACCCCTCGCTGGAAACAGAGGCTTCTATCGGGGAGCAAAAGGGATCTATGTGGTCAATATTGAGCATAGCATCGCCATCTCCTTGCAAGACGTGTTGCGCTACTACCAATGGCGTACACAATTCCACTGAATACAAAAGAATGCAATGAGAGAAGAGTGTGTATGTTTTTCAGCAGTGAAATGCGCTTGACATACTCTCTACAAGGGGAGAAGGCTATTCAAAACAGAGCACGTCAATCAATATGCAGTTTTGAATAGTCTCTCTACAAACTGTTACCGCCGCCAGTGTTCAATCCAGGGAAAAGAGATTTCCCATGAACATCGTCCCTGTCGCCAACGAATAGTCAGGAGCCAAAACAGTGCATGTATGCGCACTCGTTTCTCATCCTTTGTTTGTTGTCGTTTGATTGAGTAGGGCACGAAGCCCAATACAAACCAGAACCAGTCGATATGCATCGTTACCACTCCTGTGAAAACGATGATGCATCATCTTATTTCGTACCATATTGATCGATCACTCTGAGCATACCTTGGAGCATGCCGCGTTCTGGTATACAATTGGTGTGCAACTTTGTGAAGGAATAAGGCTCGATGGATTTTGAAGAGGAAGGGTCTTTTGGAGATCTGCTAGCTCGCTATCGTACTCGAAACCGTAAGAGTCAGCACCAGCTAGCCGACTGCCTGCATGTCCACAGGAATACAGTTGTCAAATGGGAACAAAAAGGCAGTCTTCCGAAAGATCGGACGCGTATAGAAGAGATTGCTCGTTGTCTCAATCTGACCGAACACCAGCGTGACGCCTTGTTGAGATCTGCTCTCCTGGATATCTCGCCAAGCATCTGGAATATTCCCTACTCTCGCAATCCATTCTTTACGGAACGTGAACAGGAGTTAGAGTTTCTTCACACGCAGTTGCAGGACAGAAATACGACCACCATCGGCCAAATGCAGAGCATCAGTGGTCTGGGCGGGATTGGCAAGACGCAACTTGCTGTCGAGTATGCCTATCGTTATCGCGCCGAGTATCAGTACGTGCTCTGGGCTCATGCCGAGGGCGTTGAAGTGCTGATGTCATCCTTTACTGAGATTGCCCATGTACTGGATTTGCCTGAGAAAGAGGCGCAGGAGCAGGAAGTTGCGATTCAGGCTGTTAAACGCTGGTTGCAGCGGCAGCATGGCTGGCTCCTGATCCTGGACAACGCCGCGCCCGATCTCCTGCCCATATTCCTGCCATCCACAGTAGGCGGACACCTGCTCATTACAACCCGCGCCGCAGACCTGAGTACTCAGATCGCCGGTCTCACTCATTCTCTCGTTGTAGAAGCCTTCTCCGATGAGCAGAGTGCATTCTTCTTACTGCATCGCTCCGGTTTGCTTGCTCCCGATGTGACACTCGATCAAGCAGACGCGCGCACCTATCACCTTGCGTTAGAGGTCTCTCATGAACTGGGAGGTCTGCCTTTGGCGTTGGACCAAGCAAGCGCGTACCTCAAAGCCACTGGATCTAGTCTGGCCACTTTCCAGCAGATCTACCAGCAGCGCCGTGCCCAATTGCTCAACAGGCGCAGGGGCGCTGACCATCCTGAGCCAGTAGCTACGACCTGGGACATCTCTTTTCGCAAGGTTGAGGAAGAGAATCCTGCTGCTGCCGATCTGCTGCGCCTCTGTGCTTTCTTCGCACCCGAAGCTATTCCTGAAGAAATCCTCACCAAAGGTGCATCTGAGATTATCGGCCTCTCCCTGTTGTGGTTGCAAGACGCCACCAACGGGTCTAGCTGCAAACACTATGTTATGGGTGTCTCCGATCCAATGGGGCATCGAATAAATTCCTAGCAGTCCGGTCAGGACAACCTGGATGCCGGTCTCCTCGGAGACCTCACGAACTGCCGCTTGAGCTACGGACTCACCTGTCTCGACCTGTCCACCAGGGAGAACCCACACTTTGAAATCTTCGCGCTGGATGAGTAAGATCTCTCCGTTTTTGATCACAACCACATGAGTACTTAATGACATAGATACCTTCCTCGCTTTCACAGGGGAACAGTTACGACTCTTCCAGTAATGGGAGTTGAAAGGCCCCGCTCTCTTTTCGCCGCTTTCTTCGAGGAGCGTAGTCAGGCAGCCGCGAAGCCAGTTTCCACATCGTTTCATCTAGCTCCCAGAGCCGCCCTTGCAACGAGCCATAGGGCGTTTCAAACCGTCTTGCATCAGGGATCGCTTTGAAGTGCTTTTTATCTGGCTGATAGCACACAATATACTGTGCCAACGGTGTTTCCTGATATTCGACGGTGAGTGCGTCGCCATGTAGCCAGATCACCGCAGGATGACGGGCCAGTGCCCCTTCCCCGTACAATTTCCAGCGCCGAAAATGGGCATAGCCAAGCCGATCTAGCCGCCTGAGATAACGCATCGCATAGAAAATACGGTGCAATTGCTCAGGAGTACGTAGTTTCCCTGTCTCCTGACCTAACACTTCCGCAGGACTGAGACGATTATCGTCGCGTTTGCGGTGCGCCCAATATGGTACGTCGTACTTGTTCGTCAGGATCACACTGACAGGCCCTATGGTGGTCCCTGGCAAATAAATGCTCTCAGATCGCGTAACGCTCCACGTTCCCAGGTGATGTTTTCCATCCACCACGTGGTTCCAACTTCCCCATAGGCCGCGACCAGGGCTGCATCATATCCACGATCTTTTCCTTCCAGAAGACCGAAGTGTACCATTTCATATGGCTGTGATCGGTGTTCTTGTTGGTGCAGTGTACGAATGAAGTCGATACATTCTTTCATGTGTGCGGACGACATCTGTTGTGTTAAACTCAATCCTTTCCCGATAGGAATGGCCCCATCCCAGCGTGCAGCCCGCCGCATCGGTTTTTTATGCGGCCAGCGCCCGCCAATCCAAATGGGAATGCGAGGCTGTTGCAGAGGAAGAGGCAAATGGCACACATCCTCGATCTGGTAATGGCGTCCGCTATAGCAAATACGCTCACCGCTCCAGAGCCGCTCCAACAGTATGAGCGCCTCGTCAAGCATTGCTCCACGTTCCCTGGCATCTCCTGGTTCATGATACTGCATATATTCGACGCCACCACCACTTCCAAGCCCCAGGATCATCCGTCCACCTGAAAGATGGTCAAGCGTGACGACTTCACGCGCCACTTTCCAGGGCCGTCGGCGTGTGATAGGCGTCACCATTGTTCCTATCTTGATATGCTGTGTTCGCATCGCAATTGCTGCCAACATTATCCATGGGTCACTTACTTCATCACCCCATTTCGCACCAATATGATCCCACACAAAAAATCCATCCCACCCGGCTTCTTCAGCCTGGTGAGCAACTTCCGCCACCAGGTGAATATCTGCGAAATCGCCGTGGCAGTTGGGAATAGCAATACCAAACTTCATATTCCCTCTTCCTCCCTGGTGTTTCTTCTTTTAAAAAAGGTGATTGGTGATCCCCATTGCGGCTTCCTCAAGCACATAGTTGTCCAGCGTGGTCGCGATCTGCTTATGTCCCAGGAGCAATTGGGCCTGTTTAGGCCCATACTTTTTGGCGATCATGGTGCCCACAAACCGCCGAAAATCGTGGGGTTTGATTGGGATCCTACCCTGCTCATCAACGATGCCGACGGCGAGGGCAAACTGTTTCACAATCATGCGGATCGAGACGGTAGAGAGCGGCTGGTCGGAGAGGCGCGGGTGCTCGCTGTCGCTTTTGCCTCCATCAAAGCGAGTAAATAGGAAGGCAGAGGCAACAGGGCGCGTGGCAAGCCAGTCACTAATCGCTGCATAGGCTTCGTCGGACAACGGCACATCGCGGAACTCCACCTCGTTTTTGCTCCTGATGGAGACCGCATATCCGCCTTCCCGACGGACAACTTGATCGAGGGTGAGCTGACGGAAGGTCTCGACGCGCAGGCCGGTACTTGCCAGGGTCAGCAGTAGCGCAAGGTTGCGCAGTTCAATCAGCCGTGAGCGGTCCACCGTCTGGGCCATCGCCCGCATGGTGGCCGGTTCGATGCGGACCCGGTTGTGCTTGCGCAGGTTATTTTTGAGCGCCTGCTTCCTGACGCCCTCGACTTTGCTAAACGCGTCGGCCACTCCTGGATCAAGCAAGCCCTGTTTGCCCGCCTCTTTCATGAGCCGACGGACCGCTGAGGCCATCCGATTGATGGTGTTGGGGGAATAGCCCTTCTCGGTTCCAGGGATCAGCGCCTGCGCCGGGGTCTGGGCAAACTCCAGGTACGCGTGGATGTCTCGGGCGTAGATGCGGCGAGAGGATTCATCGAGGCGATAGGCGAGGATGTCCTGGTTAAACCCTAAGAGGCGTTCAATGTCGCGTCCACGTTCCTCGATGGAGAGCCCAAGGCTGGGACTGGCCATCAGCGGGAAAGGAGCAGACGGTTCCCGTTGTTCCATAGCTTGGACGCAGGTGTGATCGAGAAGGGGAGTGCTTCTGCAAGCAGCTCGGCCATCCTGATCAACTGGTTTGCGGGGAGTGGGAAGCGCAGGTGAGGGATCATCAGCCGGTAAAAAATAGTCAGCGTCTCTCATGTGCATCGTCCTCAGAAGATAGACGAGAGCGACCATGCGTGTGTCTTGAAGAACACCCATGATTCTGCTCTTTCATTAACCATGTTTTTTTGTCTTCAGATTACGAAAAGTGTTCTTTACCTACCCTGCAATAGCGAAAATTATATGCAAAACCAGCAGCGATGTCAAGTCGTTTTTGCGAGCACTGTCGTCCTTTTTTGCAGGCTTTTCAGGCAACCATGAAGTCGAGGATCTCCTGGAATGTTCTCGGACAGAGCCACCTCCTCCAATGTGTTCGGACAAGAAAGGACGGCTCCTCTTGTCCAGTCAACCGGTATACTCTGATCTGGTCGTCGCTCACAGCAGGAAGAGGAAACGATGCACACTGTTGGAGCAACCAGGCTCGCGTGTGGTTCTCGCCTCCCTTATACAGAATGGACTCTGTCGGTCGTCCGTGGGATACGAGTGGACATCCGCTTCCATCGTAGCGTACGCAGACGCAACAACAGGGGATCTGGAGCCCTTGCCACTCCTCCGTGCCTCGCCTAGCACAATCGGTAGGAGAGAACAGCCAACAAACTGCTTGGTCCAGATGGCTCACTCTGCTCCCTCCTGCTGGAGAAGTGGCTTTGCCACTTCCTGATAGAACGTGGGCTGTTCCTCTTCGAGCCAGTGGAGCGGAGTCA
>DASTZT010000265.1:0-4001 GCA_035764225.1 Ktedonobacteraceae bacterium | reverse complement strand
GCCTTCGTCAATGTGCAGGGGCCGCCGCGTGTGCTGGTAGTCGAAGGCCAGCCCGGCAACGGACATAATATTATCGCCGCCCTCCAGGCCACGAAAATCAATGTCGTCGTTGGCACACCAAGCGATGTTCCGACCACCCTGGATGCTCTGGCACCGTACAGCAGCGTCGTCCTGGCAGATGTTCCCGCTGTGGCACTGGGCACCGCTCGCATGCAGGCGCTGCAAGCATTTGTACGCGACCTCGGTCACGGTCTGGTGGTGAGCGGCGGTCAGAATAGCTACGGGATCGGAGGCTATGCTGACACCCCACTGGAACAAACGTTACCCATGCGCATGGACATTCCACAACATAAAGATACGCCTACAATAGCAGTTGTGCTGATCATTGAGAGCCTGGAGTCAGAGATGCCCATCAACATCTCTAAAGAGGCAGCCAAAGGCGTAGTGAACCTGCTTTCGCCTCGCGACCAGGTTGGCATCTCGCAAGCCAGCGGCACGCTCACCATTCCTATGCAGCATGTGACTAATAAAGCCGCGATTGATAAGGCTATCGACGCCATGAATCCTGACGATCCACCGAGCTACAACCCCGACCTTATTAATGCAGAGCAGGTGCTTTTGCATACCGACGCCAAGATCAAGCATGTGATTCTGCTCGGCGATGGGGACGCCACCGATAACTATACGCCACAAGTCTTAAAAATGGCGAAGGAGAACATCACAATCTCGACGGTAGCAACCAATGCCGATACTATAGAAGACCTGACATTGATGCAGCAGATTGCTGTAGTAGGGAAAGGGCGCTTTTACCGCGCCGACAATCCCAGCGCCATTCCACAGGTATTGCTTACGGAAACTGAGCGTGCAGCCAAGCGCAGCGTTATCAATGAGACCTTCGTTCCCGCCGTCGTTGGCACGCACCCGATTCTGACCGGGCTACAGGGATTGCCCAGCCTGGATGGATACATTGCCACAACGCCCAAACCAGAAGCGCAGATGGTGCTGGTAAGCCATCTGGACGATCCGGTGCTGGCTGTCTGGCAATATGGGCTTGGTCGCGTGGCCGCCTGGACCAGCGATGCTTTGGGACTTTGGACGGCTCGCTGGCTACAATGGAACCAGGCCGCGCAATGGTGGGCCAACCTCGTCACCTGGACCTTGCCCACGCCCGATAGCTCCATGAACATCAACGGCAAGGTGGTCAATGGTACAGCGCAGATCTCGGTCGATCTTCCGCCCGGTACGCCAACACAGGGACAACAGCAGGCTCAGGTGCATATTATCGCTCCTGACCTCTCACAGGGAACCGTTAATCTGCAACAAACAGCTCCTGCACACTGGGAAGGCGGTTTCTCAGCCTCGCAGGTCGGCGCTTACCTGCTCCAGGTCACATGGAAAGGCCCGGCCCTCAACGGTCAGCAAACTTCTCAGCTCAACGCGACAACTGGCATGGTCGTCCCCTACTCGCCCGAATTTCGCAGCACCGGGACCGACCTCCGCTTCCTCCAGCTGCTTGCCCGCGCAGGAGGTGGTACGCTGCTCAATCCTAACGATAGCACGGCTGCATTCACGCAAACCCTGTTGCCTGTCTCAGCCGCCATCCCGATCACCTTCCTGCTGCTCGCACTAGCGGCGCTCTTATTGCCAGTCGATATCGCAGCGCGCCGTCTCTCCAGTCTGGAGTTTCTAGTGACAGGCTGGCGCTGGCTGCTGGCTCATATCGGTATCCGCCGCTCGCCAGCAGCAACGCAGACGGCCCAACTGGCACACCAGCCTGTTATTGCTCCGCTCGGCAGCATCCGCGCCAAACGCCAAGAGCGCCAGAGCCGGACACCACAGATCAAACTCCCGACCAACCAGGCAAGGAGACAGCCTGCCGCCAGGGAAACGCAGGCTCCTCCTCAGCAGGAGACGCCGCCCGACACGCCTTCGGTATCCACCACAGAGGCACTATTGGCAGCCAAACGCCAGCGGAGGCAAACGCCTAAATAAACAGAGGAGTAAAATAGCAGGAACTTTTGTAGCGGTGATACGATGTATCGTGTACGACACATGTTATTACCGCTACGATGCATAATAAGCTTACTAGCAGACAATAGTGCATTGGTCATATATTTTGCATACTGTTACCATCCAACGTAATAATAATAGAAAAAGTTATTCAGGATGGTAAAAGCGTGGTCACAATAGCGGATGTTGCAAGACTGGCTGGAGTCAGCAAAACAACTGTTTCACATGCTATCAGCGGGAAGCGCCCCGTGGCACCAGCCACACGGGAACGCATCACGCAGATTATCGCAGAGCTAGGGTTTCGCCCGAATGCGCTGGCACGTAGCTTGCGCATGCAGCGAACTCAGATGATAGCTCTGATTATTCCAGATATTACCGATCCCTATTATCCCGCGCTCGCACGCGGATTACAGGATACCCTGGCAAGTTATGGATACTATGCTATCCTCTGTAATACCGATGGCGAGTGGCACCAGGAACACGAGTTCATCGCGAACGCTATCCAGCGACAAGTGGATGGCATTATTCTATCTTCCCTTTGTACAAGGAACGAAAACATACAGCAACTGGTCGAAAATAGCGTGGCGTTCGTCTCTATTGGTCCCAGCACCTGCCATCCCAATACTGATCACATTACGACTGATGATCAGGCAGGGGCAATGAACGCTACTCGCTACCTCCTGCAACAGGGGCATCAGCGCATCGGTTTCATCGGTGGCTCCTCAAAGCAGCTTCACGGTGGGGCACGCTTCGCAGGATACCGCAAGGCTCTAGAAGAAGCCCATCTTTCCATAGATGAAGCTTTAATTGTCGAAGGAGACTTCAAGCGAACGGGAGGCCAACAGGCTTTCTGTACCCTGATACAACGCTTTGATGCTGCAACACGACCAACCGCAATCTTTTGCGCCAACGATTTAATGGCCATCGGAGCATTGGACGTAGCGCGTCAACTAGGCATGAAAATCCCGAATGATATGGCCATCATCGGGTACGATGATATTACAGCCGCATCCCTCATCACACCCGCCCTTACCACTATTCAGCCTCGCACATACGATGCTGGCAAGGTGGCGGGGCAGCTCCTCATGGAGCGTATTACAGGCCTGTATGAGGGACCCGGTCGTCATGTGGCAATGCCACACCAGCTGATCCAACGTGAATCAGCATAGACACATGCAAGCAAAGGTCATCATGCTAAAAAGCACTATAGAGGTTCCATCTCACGGGCCCCATAGTGCTTTTTAGAGGAACCTCGCCACCGCGATTGCCAGCGCCAGCACCACCCCAAACTGGAAATGCAACATCGCTGTGTACTTAATCCCTACAATAAATGCCTTCCGGTCTGTTGCCCCCAAAACGGAGCGGATATTGCTATATGCCAACGGAAATGTGAGCAGCACCGCCACGCTATAAATCGGCAATACGCCCAACAAGGTAAAGAGGATCACCACCAGATAACTTCCTCCGAGCAACATAGCATGCAACTGCTGCCCAAAGCGTAATCCAAAGCGGACCGGTAGCGTCTTTTTGTGTACCGCAAGATCATCCTGATAGTCGCGTACATTGTTCATATTGAGGATCGCAGTGACCAGAAAACCCACGGGGATGCTGGCAACAAAGGCTCGCCAGGACCAGTGTGCTATTTGCACATAATACGCTCCCCAGGTCATCAGCAAACCCATCGCGATAAAAACCAGGACATCGCCCAGCCCGCGACTGGCAAATTTGAACGGTCTGGCGCTATAAAAATACGCAATCACCATGCCGGTCAGCCCGAAAAGGATGATTGCTGGTCCCACCAGAAACATCAGAACAATACCCAGCACAGCCGCAATCACAAAACAGATAATCCCGCCGCCAAACACCTGACCTGCCGTCATCTCGTTGCGAAAAATGACTGTCATTGCGCCCAGTGATCCAGCATGATCCAGGCCATAGCGATGATCGAAGTATTCATTAAAGTAGTTTGTACCTATTTGCAGAAACAGGCA
>DASTZT010000264.1:0-20591 GCA_035764225.1 Ktedonobacteraceae bacterium | reverse complement strand
CGACCTGGAAGGCTTCTGGGATAAGATCGCCAGAGAGTTCACCTGGGCCAAACCCTGGGAGCACGTCCGCGAGGGGCAGGTACCCAAAACGCGCTGGTTTACCGGCGGCCAGCTCAATATCACCACCAACTGCCTTGATCGCCATGCCAGCGGGAGCCGCACCAACAAGCAGGCATTGCTCTGGGTCAGCGAGGATGGCGAGGAGCGCACCTATACCTTTAGCGAACTGCTCGCGCTCGTCTGTCAGATTGCCAACGGCCTGAAGTCTCTAGGTGTCAAGAAGGGCGATAGGGTCTGTATCTATCTGCCGCTCACTCCTGAAGGCGTTGCCACCATGCTGGCTTGCGCACGCCTGGGAGCGATCCACTCGGTGATCTACGCCGGGCTGGGCAGTGGCGCATTGCGAGCACGCATTGAGGATGCTCAGGCCCAAGTGGTCGTGACCGCTGATGTTGGCTATCGACGTGGCAAGGCTATCAACCTGAAAACCATCGTCGATGAGGCAGTCGCGGGACTGGATATCGTCGAAAAGATCGTCGTCTATCGTCGTGCAACTCCTGCCATTCCGCTCAACGATAGCCGCGAGATCGATTTTTACGAGCTTTGTAGCAATCAGCCCACCACCTGCGCCGCTGAAGTGATGGAATCGGAAGATCCCTTATTTACGCTCTACACTTCCGGCTCGACAGGTGCGCCGAAGGGCTGCATGTATGTTCACGGCGGCTATATGGTCGGCACGGCTTACTATATTAAGCTGGCTTTCGACCTGAAAGAGGATGATATTTACTGGTGCATGTCCGACATCGGCTGGATCGTCGGTCACACCGCTATGGTCTACGGTCCCTGGGCCAACGGCACCACCATCCTGGTTCGCGAGGGTGCGCCCGATTATCCCAATCCAGGCATCGTCTGGGCCACTATCGAGAAATACGGCGTGACCAAGCTTTTTACCGCGCCAACGACGCTGCGCATGTTTATGAAGTTTGGGCCGCAATACCCTAAATCCCACAATATCGATAGTCTACGCCTCGTTATCTGCGCGGGCGAACCGCTCAATCCCGAAGCCTATCTCTGGGCGAGAGAACATATCGGCGACGGCAAACTGACCATCTGCGATAACTGGTGGCAGACCGAGACCTCTGCTCCCACCGTCGGCACGCTGCCATGTATGGAAGTGCGCGTCGGGCGGGCAGGCAAGCCTTTCCCCGGCTATACCGTCAAAGTTTTAGATCGACTAGGGCAGCCAGCAGAGCCGCATCATGGAGGCTTGCTGGTCATCGAAGGATCGTGGCCGCAGATGTTCCGCACGATCTGGGGCAATGAAGAGCGATATCTCGAATACTGGAAAACTTTCCCGCCATACTACACTGCGGGCGATGTCGCCACCATTGATGAGGATGGGTATATCGCGGTGATTGGTCGCTACGACGATGTGCTCAACGTCGCCGGGCATCGCATCGGTACGGCTGATGTCGAGAGTGCGCTGGTAAGCCATCCCGCCGTTGCCGAAGCAGGCGTGATCGGCAAACCCGATCCGATCAAGGGCGAGGCTATTAAAGCCTTTGTAACGCTCAAAGTTGGGCAAAATCCCAGCGAGGAACTGAAAGGGCAACTGATTGAGCATGTGCGCCACGAGCTTGGCCCCATTGCCACTCCCTCCGAGCTAGAGTTTGTCGCTGCCCTGCCCAAAACGCGCTCAGGAAAAATCATGCGCCGCGTCCTCAAGGCTCGCGAACTCGGCACCGAACTGGGGGATCTGACCACCATTGAAGAATAAGCGACTATAGGGCAGGGATCGTCCCTGCCCTATGGCCTTGCTTTATACACCAGCGAGACGATACGCCTCCGGTGCATCGTTGATTGCACCTGTGTCAATCATAATCTGCCGTAATTGCTTAGCATCGACGGTCTCATGCAGCCGCAATTCCTGGGCAATGCGGCTCAGCGTCTCATGATGTTCCGTCAGCAACATCAACGCCCGGTCATAGGCCTTCTTGACCAGACGATTAACCTCCTCGTCGATGATGCTGGCCGTATGCTCGCTATAGTCACGCGATCCGGTCGCCAGCGAGGTACCCGCGAAAGGATCTTCTCGCTCGCTAAAAGAGATCGTGCCCAGCTTATCGCTCATACCCCAACGAGCAACCATCTGACGCGCAATGGCGGTAACGCGTTGCAGATCGTTTTCCGCTCCAGTGGTGATGCGCCCAATCGCGACCTGTTCAGCAGCACGCCCCCCCAGAGCCGTGACCATCTGCGATTCCAGAAAGTCCTGCGGATAGTTGTAGCGATCATCCAGGGGAGTGTACTGAGTAACGCCCAGTGCCTGACCACGCGGCACAATCGTCACCTTAGTGACCGGGTCAACATGCTCCTGCAAGAGACCTGTCAGGGCATGCCCGCCCTCGTGATAGGCAATTACATTCAAATCTTCGTTGCTCAAAACCAATGGGCGTTCGGCTCCAATCAGGATTTTGTCCAGCGCCTCGTCGAAGCAGACCTGTGTGACCGCATCCAGATTGCGTCGCGCCGCCAACAGAGCCGCTTCGTTGACTAGATTCGCCAGATCAGCGCCCACCATGCCAGGGGTGCCGCGTGCAATCGTGATCAGATCAACATCGCTAGCTAATGGCACATCACGCGTGTGAATTTTGAGGATTGCCAGGCGACCATTCCAGTCGGGCCGCTCTACCGTCACGCGACGATCAAAGCGTCCAGGTCGTAGCAAAGCTTTGTCCAGCCCATCGGGACGGTTCGTTGCCGCCAGCACCACCACAGCCTGTCGCGCGTCAAAACCATCCATTTCGACCAGCAACTGGTTCAGCGTCTGCTCACGCTCATCATTGCTGTTGATGCTGGAGCCACGTTGCCGACCCACAGCGTCAATTTCATCAATAAAGATGATGCTCGGCGACGCTTTCTTAGCCTGATCGAACAGGTCACGCACGCGGCTGGCACCGACGCCAACCAGCACTTCGACAAATTCCGAGCCGCTCATCGAAAAGAACGGCACGCTTGCTTCACCCGCAACCGCACGCGCCAGCAGCGTTTTGCCAGTTCCCGGCGGTCCTACCAGCAGAACGCCTCGTGGAATCTTGCCGCCCAGGCGCTGGAACTTTTGGGGCGTCTTCAGAAACTCGACGACTTCAACCAGATCGTTCTTGGCTTCATCCACACCCGCAACATCGCCAAAGGTTGTCGTTGGCCGATCCTCCAGCACCAGTTTGGCCCGACTCTTGCCAAAGCTGAAAATGTTTTGTTGGCTCTGAGTGGCGCGGCGAGCGATCAGGAAGAAAACGCCAAATACAAGTATCCAGGGCAACAGGTTGAAAAGCACGCTGAGCAAAAGATTGTTATCGCTGGCAGGCTTGGCCAGGAATTTGACATTATTCTTGATTAACAATGCGGTTAACGTTGGATCGCCATTAGGCATCTGCAAAAAATGGTACTGGGTGCCAGTTTTGGTATTACCATTAGCATCGGTGATGGTAATCGCATTTTTGAAGTTGCCAGTTACATCCTGTCCCTGAAATGTTGCGCTTTCAACATTGCCTTGTTGCACTTGCTGATAAAACGTGCTATATGGCACTTCAATGACGTTAGGGCCGCTGGTATCACTGTTATTGGTCTGTGTGAAGTACTGGAAAAGATACCATCCTACCAATGCGACGACCATGATGAGGATCGAGCGGATCAGGATTGACGTTCCTGTATCTCGCGGGCCTCCGCCATTGCTACCATTTCCCCCATTGCCGGGCCGTTGCGATCCTGGTGGACCAGCATCGTTGGGGTTGTTCTGGTACATATATATAGCCTGAGCATCCATCTGGTTCAGACCTGCTTTCTTTATCTGTCGAGGCGTTCGCATGGGTTCCTCCCGACAGAACCTTTGAATTGCAAAACGGCATAGTTACTTGCATATTACACGGATACTATCCCCTTCGTCTACTCTTTTCCTCTCGACTTCTCAATCGACTGATAAGGATATGACGAGCGGCGAAATGGAACATCGGGATGTATCCAGGATATACTAATAAATACGTTTAAAATCCCTCAAAGTTAGACAGTTGGGCTTAGCACTACAGCGTATCAGCAAGACGATCAGAGCGAAAACCAGCCAGTAAAGTCTATGAGGTGGAATGTGGAACACCGCTACACGCTAATAATTGGCATAAATTACTACAATAATGTGTCCAAATTTATTCCTTTGCCCAGACCGATGAATGAGGCTCAGCAGCCATTTGACGTTAGTCCAATCGTGGGCTATAAGGGGTTGACAGGATAGAACGAATGTAGTATCCTATGCAAACCATCGCGGGATGGAGCAGTGGTCAGCTCGTCGGGCTCATAACCCGAAGGTCGGAGGTTCAAATCCTCCTCCCGCTATCAATCCAGTAGGGATCTTCCTTACCGCCAACCTGAGCTTCGTAGAGACTTGCTTTAGCACGTCCAGGAGCGTTGGCTAGCGGAATTGCAAGACAGGCCTTATGCCTACCCAATTGATTGCGACGCGGGGTGGAGCAGTGGTTAGCTCGTTGGGCTCATAACCCAAAGGTCGGAGGTTCAAGTCCTTCCCCCGCTACTTTTCCTGGGTGGTTGGTCCCTTATGAGGACCGATTGCTTATAGGGGCTGAACTCGCCCTTGCCTAGCCAGGATATCACGACGCGGGATAGAGCAGTGGTTAGCTCGTCGGGCTCATAACCCGGAGGTCGGAGGTTCAAATCCTCCTCCCGCTACTTTTGTTTTTCAGGACAGAGAGCCACACTGTGGCCCTCTTGCTCACACGCTTAACTCGAAGCTTCGCTGTCTTCCACCTTCCAGAGCTTGATCGAATAGTCCGTCTTCCTTATATTGTGCTCAAAAACGCTGGCCCCGCCCGTCACAATATAGCCCGTTGTGGACCAATCTAACCCACCAATGGGATCGGATGCATGCGATGATAAACCAGGGTGAGCAGCAAAAGAAGTGCCATACTTGAACGACGGACCGACCCTTGCCGAAGCGAAACTGTTCAGATTTGACCAAAGATTGGGCTCTTGACAAACTATGATAATATAGTCCTAGACAAAGGGGCGTGATAAGCCCCTTTCCTGGCGGCGTAGCTCAGGCGGTAGAGCAAGGGACTCATAAGCCCTGTGTCACTGGTTCGAGTCCAGTCGCCGCTACTACATCTTTTGCCCGGCCTTTACGCTCAATTTTAGCGAGGTCGGGCAAAATGAATTTTGTACGTCCCTTGCTGACAAACCATATATCCCTGTCTCGCAAGAGGCCTTTGCGAGACAGGGACGTTTTTACCCTCCGGCAGGCCCGCCCTCCAGACCTGGTCGCGTCATATTTTCGGGGTTGAGGATGCGGTCCAGCTCCTCCTCCGAAAGTTGTGTGCGCTCACGAGCCACCTCGCGCACCGTCTTTCCAGTTTTGTGAGCCTCTTTCGAGATGTCTGCCGCCGCATCGTACCCGATCACAGGAGCAAGTGAGGTGCAGATCGCCAGCCCGCGCTCGACCATCTCCGGTCCCTTCGTGGTTGCCTTCAACCCTTTGATGCACTGCTCCGTGAAGTTGCGTGCAACCGCTGCCAGCAGGCGAATCGATTGCAACAGGTTGTATGCTACCACCGGCATCATGACGTTGATCTCGAAATTGCCCGATTGTCCGCCGACCGTGATGGTTGTATGATTGCCCATGACCTGCGCACAGGCCATGCAGACGGATTCCGCGATCACCGGATTGACCTTGCCAGGCATGATCGAGCTGCCCGGTTGTACGGCAGGTAGTTCGATCTCTCCGATGCCTGCTCGCGGACCAGAACCGAGCCAGCGGATATCGTTGGCGATTTTCATCAGGCCCACCGCCAACGTATTCAGCGAGCCGCTCGCCTCCACTGCATTGTCCAGCGTGCTCTGCGCCTGGAAATGGCTGCTGGTTTCGCGGACCGTCACTTTGTTCATCTGGGAGAGACGCTGACAGACAAGTGCTGCGAATTCGGGATGGGTGTTCACTCCGGTTCCAACGGCGGTGCCGCCCAGAGCTACCTCAGATAGCTCCTCCTGCGCGTGACGCATGCGAGCTATGCCGCGCTCGATCTGTCCGGCGTAGCCCTGGAACTCCTGCCCCAGCCGTACGGGCGTCGCATCCTGGAGATGGGTGCGCCCGGTCTTGATGATCGGCATAAACTCTTCCGCCTTCTGCTCCAGAGCTTGCTGTAACCCCTGGAGCGCCGGAATCAGGTCATGCTCAATACTGACCAGTGCGGACAGGTGGATCGCAGTCGGAATGACATCATTTGAGGATTGACCAAAGTTTACATGGTCGTTGGGGTGAACTTTACGCGAGCCGCGCGAGCCGCCCAGCAACTCATTGGCACGATTCGCGATTACCTCGTTCGCGTTCATATTGGTTGATGTGCCGGAGCCGGTCTGAAATATGTCAAGCACAAAATGGTCGTCCAGCTTGCCATCAATCACTTCCTGCGCGGCCTGGATAATAGCTTCCGCAGTCTTTGGATCAACGGTCTTTAGAGCAATATTTGTCTCCGCCGCTGCCTGCTTGATTTGTCCCAGGGCGCGAATAAACTCGCGCGGGAAACGCAGATCGCTGATCGGAAAATTGAGCACGGCCCGTTGTGTGCTCGCGCCATAATATGCGTTTATGGGTACTCGCATCTCGCCCATCGAATCCCGTTCGATGCGAGTGTCTTCAGTGGTATTCTGCATGCATCCTCCTCTTTGAGCATGATTTTACCTTGCTATTATACCACTCTCGATGGTGACGCACTTTCTGCTCTATGCTTGTGAAGGCTGCATACTTCGGCTATAATTTATTTCATGAACGTTGGCAGATTGTCCATATAAAGAGGGACATTTTATGCTATTAGAGGCAGATATTCGTAAAATGCTCGTCAATGGCGATCAATGGGCCGGTTGGCGCGGCTACCAGCTCCCTATCAGCGATCAATATATCTCCATCTGGACGCCGATTGGGACAGAGATGCACTGGAAGCCGGGAACCTGGATTGCCGAAAAGCATCAGATTACTTACTTCTGGCCCGGAGCCTGGTATACCATTCATATCGGCTACCACGAAGATGGAAGCTTCGCTAGCGGCTACTGCGATGTCGTGCTACCAACGCCGTCCTATACCAGCACGTCGCGCGAACTGATCTATACAGATCTCTATGTAGATGTTGTGGTCCGTGAAGATTATAGCGTCTATACGAAGGATCAGGAGGTTTTTGATCGCGCCGCTCAACGCTATCCTATAGTAGAGGAGGCACGCGCAAAATCCTTTGAGGTGCTGGACTGGTTGGAGCAACAGGCCAGAAGCTGGAGCGGTCCCTTCACCATCGTACCCAGACAACTGCCAAGAACGGATTTTGAGCTGTTAAGCTCCGAAGAGGCCACGAGCATTATGCGCTCCATCGACATCTGAACAGCTCGCATGCTGCTAAGGCGTCGTAGATGAGACCTCCGAGAGACGACGCAGCAGAAATGCTCGTTCGGGCGTATTGCTACAGAGGTCAAGCGCCCTGGCATACGATTTGCCGGCTTCATCCAGGCGTCCTATCCGCCGCAGCAGGTCAGCGCGGGCAGAATGAAAGAGATAATACTCGTCCAGTGCCTGCCCCAGTGCTGGCTGGTCTAACAGCACAAGCCCCTGCAATGGACCATCGGCCATCGCCACTGCCACAGCTCGATTTAGCTCAACTACTGGCGAAGGCGCGATCTTCATCAGTTCTTTATATAAAGCAGCAATTTGCACCCAATCAGTTTCGTCAGCACGCTTCGCCTGAGCGTGTAATGCGCTGATAGCTGCCTGAATCTGGTAGGGGCCAACGCGCTTCATTTGCAAAGCCTGCTCTAACGTAATCAGCCCCTCTTCTATCTCACGCCGATTCCAAAGCGAGCGATTCTGTTCTTCTAGCAGAATAAGTTCGCCTGCTGGTCCAACACGCGCCCTTCGCCTCGAATTGTGGAGTAGCATCAGCGCGTGCAGCCCCAACGCTTCGGGAATTTCGTCAAGAAGCGACTCCTCTTTCAGCAACGTTATCAAGAGGCGCGTGAGCCGGATAGCTTCGTCACAGAGGTCTTTCCTGATTAATTCCTGACCGGATGTCGCGGCATATCCTTCGTTGAAGATCAGGTAGAGGACATGGAGTACGGACTCAACGCGTTCATCCAGCAGATGAGCCTCTGGCACGCGATAGGGAATGCCAGCATCGCGGATTTTGCGTTTGGCTCGCACCAGGCGCTGGGCCATTGTGGGTACCGGAACCAGAAATGCGCTGGCGATCTCCGGCGTAGTAATTCCTCCTAGAACATGTAAGGTCAGGGCGATTTGCGCTTGCAAAGCCAACGCGGGATGGCAGCAGGTGAACATCAATTTTAGCCGCTCATCAGGAAAGGAAGCCGTTTCCATCTCCTCTGTTCCTCTCTGCTCTTCCTGCTCAATCAGCGCATAGAGAAGAGTTTGCTTCTGAGCCAGGGTATGAGCGCGGCGCAGACGATCAATCGCCTTGCGCCGTGCCACAGTCGTAATCCAGGCACCAGGATTGCGTGGTACTCCATCGAGCGGCCACCGTTCAAGCGCCACAAGCAGAGCATCCTGTAGAGCATCCTCAGCCAGCTCAAAATCTTTCACCACGCCGATCAACGTGGCGAGAATCCGATCCGCCTCCTGTGAGAATGTGTCTACCACAACCCGGTGAGTGACATCCATATGGGTTTCCCAACCTTACTCAAATTCCGCCACTGGTCGAATCTCAATCGAGCCACTGGCTGCCCCAGGAATTTTTGCTGCGAACGTGATAGCCTCATCAAGGTCTTTGCAATTGAGGAGATAGTACCCACCCAGTTGCTCTTTCGTCTCGGCAAAAGGGCCATCCGTCGTCAACGTCTGACTATTGCGTACCCGTATGGTGGTCGCCATATGCGTAGGCATTAGCGCCTCACCGCTCAATAACACGCCTCGCTCCCGCACTTCATTGGTAAAAGTGACATATCCCTGATATTCATCCGCCATTGCTTCCTGGTTCCGCTGTGCATGTTCGGTCTCATTTCCGTAGATCAATAATAAGTAACGCATATGTTCCTCTTTCTTAACTATCTTCCAGGTTGTAAAAGGTAATCAATTTCACCTTTCACCATAACGACGAACGGATTTTCACGCAATCGACAGGATAAGGAACGAATTTGGCCAGATATTGTCAGATAGGTGGGAGCCGTTTACAATAGGTTACGTTATGGTTCCTGAAACATTGCAAACGCAACTTGCAGCTTATGACATTCACGACTTCGGCGAAATTGCCTTGCGCGAAGTATTAGAGCGCCATGCCGAAACCTATACCTTGATAAAGTTGGCTCCCTGGCCAGCTCGTCGCTGGAAATGCCGTTACCGTCTGATGATGGGTGACGCGATCTACGATGCCCAGCATATATCCGAAGCGTATGCAATGGGACTGCTGGCAGCTCTAAAAAGCCATTCCCCCAAAACTCCTACCATAGATACAGCGCAGCAAAACAACGCATGACAGCAGTCAGGCGGTAATAATGCGCCATATGCTAGTGTTATGGCTCTGCCATGTTACCTTTCTCACCATAATTCCCCATGATTGTTACATACCTGTTCCCAATTACCCCATTGGGCCGTTAGTATAGTATGACGGGAACAGCACGTTCCTAAATATGTCACCTATATATATCAGGTTAATATGTTTATTCGGGAAAGGAACCGCTATCACTATGATGAGAACCATGTGCAAGGGAAAGATCCACCGCGCTACTGTCACCCAGGCCAATCTGAACTACATCGGAAGTATCACGATTGATCAGGATCTCCTCGACGCGTCCAACATTTATCCGTATGAGAAGGTTCAAGTCGTCAACATCACCAATGGCTCTCGCCTGGAAACCTACACCATTGCAGGAGCTCGTGGCTCTGGCGTGATCTGCCTGAACGGTGCCGCAGCTCGTCTGACCGCCGAGGGAGATCTGGTGATTATTATCAGCTACGGTCAGTACACCGAAGAGGAAATCCGCTTGCTGGAACCTCAAATTGTTTTTGTCGATGAAAATAACCATATCGTTGAGAAAAAAGATGTCCCACTGATCGAAATGTTACCAGATTTTATGGCCGAATCAGAAGTCGAAGTTGTGCTCCAATAACTTCGGGTAGTCCCTTTCATTCGACCTGCTGGTTGAATGAAAAACTGCTTCCCCACTCCCTACCAAACGTTTGTAAGGCTCTCAACTCCCTACTTCACCATCTATCTCTATTTTCTTTACTCTTTTTTCCACAATGATGGCGTTTCTTCTGTATTCTGAGACAGGAGAAACGCCACCGTTATATGTACCTATGCAACCTTATAAGCTAAATGATGAATTGACCATGTTCATAGCACAATTGACCGTCGGCATAGACCCTTCCTTCGCGCAGGTCGCATACCATATCCCAGTGTATCCCCGATTTATTGACGCCTCCCGCTTCGGGGAGAGAAGCGCCCAGGGCCATATGCATTGTTCCCCCAATTTTCTCGTCGAAGAGCGTCTCACCTGTGAATTCTTTAATGTTGTAGTTGAGGCCAAAGGCCGCCTCTCCTAGAAAACGTGCTCCAGCGTCAGTATTGAGCATAGCATTAAGAAAATCCAGACCACGACCCGCGCAACTCTCTACCACCTTGCCTGCGGAAAAGGTCAGTCGCACATCGTCAACCGACTTCCCATCATAGACGGCGGGATAGCTAAAGAGCACGGTGCCATTTACTTCGTGCTCAATGGGGCAGCTAAAAATTTCACCATCGGGTAAATTCTCTCTGCCAGCGCAATTGATCCACTTGCGGCCACCGACGCGATACGTGATATCCGTTCCGGGCGCGACAATGTGGATCTCATCGTGCTGACTGAGAAAATCGGCGATGCGCTGCTGCTGTGCATGAACTTTCCGCCAGCTAGAGATCGGATCATCAAGATCAAGCAGACATGCTTTATACACAAAATCTTCGAAATCATGCAGCGACATGCCCGCATCTTGCGCATAGGCGTGGGTGGGGAAGAGCGTGCCACACCAGCGCATTTCGCCTTTGCCCATCCGCTCTAATGAGCGATTAAAAAGAGGGGCTTGCGCTTCCCGCTTCTTCGCCATACAGATCGGATCTACTTTTCCCATATCTTTCGTGTTCTGTTCAGACCAGATACTCAGTTCGGCATCAAAGTAATCTCTCAGAAAAACGTCATATTCTGAAACATAAGCGAGCTGCTCATGCTTACTTTCTTGCAGCTCGATCTGTTTTAAACCATCAATAGAGATACGGGGAAAAACGTGTGCCCCCGCTCGGATTGCCTCACGATACACCTCACGGATCAAAGGTGCCGCAATGTCATAAGCTGTGATCGAAAGCTTATCACCGGGCTGAATTTTGAGAGAATAATACACGAGCACTTGAGCCATTTTTTGCAGTCGAGAATCCGCCATGTTATGTATTCCTTTCTACGACTAAAGTTAAGTGTCCCTGATGCAGTGGCACCATGGAGTAGCGCAACAGGGTTGAGTAGGTAAGTCACTAGCCCAAGCAAATTTTTGCAGGGAGGAGTCGAAAATAGGACAACCAGTATCACCCAGAAAATCTGTTTTCTTACGCCTGATAACAACATTGTATAACAGTTGTACCTTGCTTGTAAGCATAAAGTTACGCCTGAACAAGGCAGTTTTGTTAACGAATGCTTGCTATTCATAACATAATGAACAGAGAATAAGCACTGGCTGTTCCTGATTTTGTGATACAATTGTGTGTGTTATGCTAAAGAAAACTATACGTTAAAAAGGGGGAAAAGTAAAGACTAGCACTAAATTTACATCCAGGCTGTCTTTCCTTCTAAAACACGTTCTACTGCTATCTCTAAGGTAGTGTTTGATTCCCATTGCTATTGCCATCTCGCGGGTCTGTGGCGTGCTCGCACTGCCGTGCTCGCGCCGGTTTTCTTGGATGGTGCAACAACGGTGCGAAGCACCGTTGTTGCACCATCCAAAATAGTTTGTAAGCGCCGCAGGCGCGATCACTTAGAGAGCAAGCACGCGGTGGACACCGCAATCAGGCACTATCTAATAAGAGTACTGGAGCGTATATCGGCATGGAAGGGACAAATGACCCATTTCCTGAGAGTATCCAAAAACTGGGTTTTGCAGAATTATAATTTCCTACTTTCTGAAAAAGAGCCTGCCTATTTATTGACTTTTTCAAAAGAGACAGTTACAATTGAAAAAGGTGGCGTCGCGATATAAATAGGAGGCAACTTCATGGCTGTCGCGCATACAGACTTTTATCGTCATGAGAACCTCGTCCGTAAATCCATCCAGATACCTTCGACCCAACATAAAGAGCTCAAAGCTCTGGCGGTCGAACTTGACTCTTCTTTAGGAGATGTAGTGGAGACGATAATGGAGCTTATGAGGCAAGATAATTACCAACAGGTAAAATCAGCGATTATTCAGAAACGCGAACTGGAACTCTCCTCCCTCAACAGATCCCTCGACGAAGCTTATGCCTATCTCGGTTCAATCCCAGAAACTCTCGAAGACGCCCACTTCTTTTTTGATGCTGGGCGCGAAGGTATGGTCGCATGAGTGATGAGGCCAGGCAAACATTGCCCAGCCCGAAGCAACAAGAGGTCTATTCGATCCCCAGCCCCCGTCGTGGGGAGATCTGGGACGTGAACTGGTCGCCTGGTCGTGGTGCCGAACAACAGGGCACGCGACCCGCGTTGATTATCCAGAATGATCGTGGGAACGGTTCTATTACGTATCCTCTTACCATTGTTGCCTCTATGAGTCGCACGGAGCGCGAACTTTCCCTCCATGTGCGTATCTCTCCCACAGAAGAGAACGGGTTGACCGATTATACTGATGTCAAGTGCGAGCAGATTATGACTATCGAGAAATCACGTCTGCTCCGCCGTCGCGGGATGATTACGCCCGAAGAATTGCGCATGGTTGATAACGCCTTACGGTTGAGCCTGGGCTTGAATTGAGATCAGGATCTTGCCCCCCCTTCATATACCAGAGTAGCACATGAAAAACGCCCCGCCTTCCTTAGTAATCTAAAGAGAGGAGGAGCGTTTTACAGTCGCGAGAGACTATTTGCTTGCGCCGACGAAAATGAAAAAGAAGCAGGCCATTGGCTCTTGATTACGTATGGTAATGTAGCTAAACTCTTATTGAGCTATCAATATCTTTAGCTGTGTAACCAGGCTGGTAATTTGACGTATGGTGAAAGGTATTTTATGAGCAGTAACAGCATTCTTCCCGTCGCGAGAGAGCAGTTCCAGATTCGTCCTGATATCACGTTTTTAAATCATGGCAGCTTCGGCGCTTGCCCGCTCCCGGTTTTCGAAACCTATCAAAAATGGCAGCGCCAGCTTGAGGCCGATCCCATTGAATTTTTAGGACGCCGCCTGATCGCTATGCTGCGCGAAGCACGCGAACCCCTTGCAGCCTATCTAGGAACGCAGACCGACCAGATCGTCTTTGTGCCGAATGCAACGACCGGAGTGAATATTGTCGCACGCTCGCTAACGTCTGGGCTAAAGCCTGGCGACGAAATTCTGGCAACTGATCACGAATATGGGGCGGCGGATCGCACCTGGCGTTTTCTCTGTACCCAACAGGGGGTAACATATATCAACCAGCCTATTCCTCTCCCTCTTGAAAATGACGAGGAAGTGCTCAATTACCTCTGGCAGGGAGTCACGCCCCGCACTAAAGTAATTTTCATCAGCCATATCACCTCACCCACAGCCCTGACCTTTCCTATTGAGAAGATCTGCCAGCGAGCGCGAGCTGCTAATATTCTAACCGTGATTGATGGAGCGCATGCTCCTGGTCACATCCCTTTGAATCTTGATGAGTTAGGGGCCGACTTTTACGCCGGGAATTGTCACAAATGGCTCTGTGCTCCTAAGGGGGCTGGATTCCTCTACGCGCGTCCTGAACGGGAGGAACTGCTGCAACCGCTGGTCGTCAGTTGGGGCTGGCAAAGCTTGAAGCCGGGGGTCTCGCGCTTTCAAGACTACTTTGGCTGGACTGGCACAGACGAGCCTGCATCCTTCCTCAGTGTCCCCGCCGCTCTCGCCTTCCAGCGTGAATACAATTGGGAGGCCGTGCGCCCGGCCTGCCATGAGCTAGCCTCGTTCGCACGCCAGCAACTCACAACTCTGCTCGGCTCTGAACCGATGTGCCCTGATAGCCCGCACTGGTGGGGCCAGATGTGCGCCGTCCTCCTGCCCGATGACGCTCCCTCCACATTGCAGCAGCGCCTACGCGAGGAGTGGAACGTTGAGATCCCTATCCACACCTGGAATAACCGCCAACTCTTGCGTCTCTCCCTCCAGGGATACAACGGCCCCGCCGATGTCGAACGCTTGCTGGAGGCGATGAAAGCGATATTTGATTGAATTAAGGAAGAGATTCATGGAGTAGATTGTCCGCCAACCTACTCCAATATTGAAGCGTTATAAATGGCTATTCCCAAAGAGCCAGGAGTACGATACAATTAGCTGGCTATCGCTTGCATCCATTCAGGAAAAGCGAAACCGCAGATAGCCTACAGCTCGTTCGCGAGAGCGATCACGCTAAAGCCTGGCGTCTCATGCTGCAAAAACATGGCGCAGGATGGCGCTTGCACTACTGGCACATTGCCACATCCGACGGCTACATGATCGAGTTCGCGAACGTCTGTAAAGAATCCGAGCGCGAAATATATTAGCTCTTGAGTTCTTGCTCAACCTGCTGTTTTGTCATGCTCCCCTCGCTCATCGCTCCCAGCCGCCGCATTTCGGGCCAGAGCAGCGCCACGAATATCACTACCAGAACCGTCCCTACACCTCCGCCGATGACCGAGATGATGGGGCCGAAGAGTTGCGCCACCACGCCGGATTCGAAGCCACCTAGCTCATTTGAGCCTGCGACAAAGAGGCTGTTAATCGCAGAAACGCGTCCGCGCATCTCATCAGGCGTGCGGATCAGTAACAGCGTGCTGCGAATGACCACGCTGACGTTATCAAGCGCCCCAAGCGCGAAAAGCATCAGCAGGGAGAGCCAGAACGAGTGCGACAGACCGAAAATAACGGTAGCCAGCCCGAAACCAGCCACCGCCCAGAGTAACGTTTGTCCGGCCTTTTTGAGCGGTGGAACGTGCGCGATGCAAATAGCCATGCAGACCGCCCCAACCGATGGCGCGGCCCGCATCCAGCCGAGTCCGGTTGGACCAACATGCAGGATATCTTTGGCGAAGATTGGCAAGAGCGTCGTCGCGCCGCCCAGCAAGACAGCAAAAAGATCAAGCGTGATCGCCGCCAGCACAACCTGCGCGCTCTTGAGAAATTTCACTCCATTCAGTAACGAGGCAAGCGTCATACGCTCACCGGAGCGCACTTTTTTGGCTGTTCCTGGCAGTTGTGCGATCAACGCGACATAGGTCAGGCCCGTCACAACGTTTAGCGCATAAACCAGCGTCGCGCTACCCATTAGCGCAATCAGCAAGCCTCCCAGCGCCGGACCTAGCACCGATGCCAGTTGCCAGGAGCTGCTTCTCCATGTGGTGGCATTTTCATAGATGCTCTCAGGAATCGTCTGCACCACCAGCGTGGAACTGGCGGGATCGTTGAAGGCGACCGCCGTGCCAATCAATAGCAGACAACCATAAATAAGGATCAGCGAGCCATGCGTATACGATAACAGCGTCAGGCCAAGCGAGCCGAAAGCTAGAACGAACTGCGCTGCAATCACAATGTACTTACGATTGAACTGGTCAGCGATGTGTCCAGCAGGCAGAGAAAGAAGGATAACAGGAACGATTTGCACCAGACCGACGATTCCCAGCGCAAGCGCCGAGCCTGTCCGCTCATAAAGCTCCCAGCCAATCGCCACGTTGAGCATTTGCTCGCCCATCACCGCAATAAATAAGCCAGAAAAAAGGAGACGAAAATCACGAAAGCGCAAAGCACGATACGGATCATGATCGCTGCCTGGCGCTGCTTTCTCATGGGGTGTCTTCATGCAGTTGTTTCTCTTTTGTTTAAGTTTATCGCGCAGCTTCAATAAAAACGCCTTTTCTTTCTTCATTGTACCCATTTTTGCGAGGATAGGTAAGTTCTGCCAAGAAATATACGAATTACTATGAATGATACACGAGATTGCTATTGAAGTCACTAAGCCCAGGATTTACAATAGAAGGCGAACTTTCTTGTTGGCGCATGCGCAGAAAGGGGAATTGTCTACTCATGAGTATGACCCAGACGGCAGCAACGCTCTACCAGTTGCAACAACTTGACCTCGAACTGGATCGCGTGACTGCTGAGCAACAGGCAGTTGTCAATACACTCCAGGGCAATGCCAGGTTGAAAAGGTTGCGTTCCGAGTATCATGGCGCAGAACAACAGGCGCAGGCCGATCTACAGGCCCAGAAGGAAGCAGAGTGGACCCTGGAAGATGTCAGTCGTCGTCTTAAAGCTCAGGAACAGCGTCTTTTTAGCGGAACAGTAGTTAATTCTAAGGAGCTGCAAACTCTCCAGCATGAGGTACAGCGACTGCGAGCGCAACAAAGTCGTCAGGAGGATGTTGTCCTGGAAGCCATTGATGCGGCTGAAGCTCTGCAAGAGGTCGTGCAACGCAAACGGGAGGCGCTGAGACGCGCCGAGGATGCCTGGAAACAGGAATGCGAATCCCTGATTGCCCGCCGCGATCAATTGGCGGTCCAGCAGCAGGATCTACAAACGAAGCGGGAACAGCTGGCGGCAAACCTGACAAAAGAGCATCTGTTGCGCTATACTACCATGCGACGGACAAAACAGGGGAGAGCAGTCTCCAGGGTAGAGCAAAATTCCTGTCAATGGTGTCGGGTGATCCTTACTCCCAGCGAGCTGCAGCATGTGCGCGTCAGCGGAGAACTACAAACCTGTACCAATTGTGGTCGTATCCTGTACTATGATAGATAGATGGAGAGGTGGGCTTTGCTCTAATAGGGAATAACAGGCTTGTGTGTAATGTTATCCTTAAGGCAGGCGTAAGATTGGTGGCTGCTGGTTTAGCGCGACATTGACAAACGCCCGTGCCTTCTTGTATTCTTTAAAGAAAGCAAGCGTTTGTATAAATTCTGGCTCAGCCAGTTTAAGGAGGTGCAGGTATATGAATGAGCACGCATATTCATCCACTGTGCTTATATGCACCTTGTCTGCCTGTAGTGGAGGGCATGAGCCACTGTAATCCGCTACCATGCTCTAAAAAGCAGTAGCATGGTCGGCCAGCTCAATCCCTCCGCATGGTAGGCATCAATATAAATGATGGGAAACCGTGTTTTTATTCTCCTGGAGGGAAGAACGCATTGATTAACGACCCGGCAATATTAACCGGTGTAGTCTTGAGCGGCGCACATGGCATTTATGACGTGCATACCGACGAGGGCATTTTGCGCTGCACACTACGTGGTAAACTCAAGAAAGCCTTTGCCCAGGCTGTGAAATCGTCAACCAGCAAACCCCGTCCCCATAAATTCCTTAGCTCCATGCCATTTCGACGAACCGAACGTATCGAGAAGCGTAACAGCAGCGAAAATCCACTCCCCACCCGCCTGGCTATTGGTGATTATGTCAAAGTACGCCGCCTGGATGCTACTGAAGGCTGGATTGAAGAAATTCTGCCTCGACAGAGTGCTCTATCCCGTCAGGATGCCGGTTCAACCGAGAAGAAGAATATCCAGCAAACGATGCTTGCTAACCTTGACCAGGTCGTCCTGGTCTTCGCCACAACACAGCCCGAACCGCATTTTGGCTTGCTAGATCGTTACCTGGCTCTGTGCGAGGCGGCCCAGATTCATGCCCTGATCTGTCTCAATAAAGCTGATCTTCCTTATAATAAACGCGTAGACGAAGCTGCCGAGCTGTATAGCCGCATTGGCTATCCCGTAATCTGGACCAGTATCGTAACCGGGCAGGGTATCGATAGCCTGCGTGCTTCGCTCAAAGATCACACCTCGCTCTTCAGTGGTCCATCTGGCGTTGGCAAATCGTCGCTAGTCAATGTAATCGAGCCTGGTATGGCCTTGCGTATCGGCATGGTAAGCGATGTAACGGGGAAAGGTCGGCACACCACCACCGGAACCACCCTCTATCCCCTCTCCGAAGGTGGTTGGCTGGCTGATTCGGCGGGAATTCGTGCGCTGGCCGCCTGGAACATCGAGCCTGAAGAGCTTGCCTCGTGCTTCATCGAATTTCGTCCCTACCTGGGTGAGTGCCTCTACTCCAATTGCAGTCATATTGACGAAGAGGGTTGTGCCATCGTCCAGGCATTAGATGACGAACTGATCGACGAGCGTCGGTACCGCAGCTATAGCCGCATTTACCTGGGCGAAGAACGTTAGCGAACATCGGATCAAGGCTCTCTCCCTGACAGGAACCCACCTCAAGGGGAGAGAGCGAGGGACCGTCGTACCGACCAGCTTTAGCGCGTCCAATTTATTGAACGTCCTTTTGTCCCCAACGAAGCGATAAATCAGACGCGATGCAATCAGGTCGGTACGAAATTTGCGGCAATTTACATCTTTTGGGAAATAGGAGCAAAAGTCATCCCTCCGACATCTCCTCAATCAGCGCCACCACCACCATGTGATCCTGTTCTGGAAGCACTGTGCGAGGATCGAGCAGCAGCGTATCGCGCAGAATACGCGCCACAATTGGCAGAGGGCGTGTGCGTAAACGTTGCGCCAGCTCTTCCACCGAGCATGGGAGATGAGCGCCATCGAGCGCAAGCAGAAACGTGGGCAGCCTTTCCCCTGGTAGAGAACCGCCGCCAACGGTGGACTCACCACGTTGCGCATGTGCGACGATGCCTCTGGCTGTGAGCTGGGAAATCCAGGCGGTGACACGTTCGGCAAGCTGTTCTGGCGATGCAGATATCATTTGCCAGATGGGAATATTCGTTGTCACCTGACCGCATTGATAGTGGCGCAACGTCGCTTCCAAAGCGGCCAACGTCATCTTATCAATGCGTACCGCACGCATCAACGGATGTTTGGCAATGCGAGCGATAATCTCAGATTTTCCCACGAGAATACCGGCCTGTGGTCCACCCAGTAGCTTATCCCCAGAAAAGCAGACCACATCAGCCCCTGCCGCCAGGCTCTCCTGTGGCGTTGGCTCATGGGTCAGCCCGTACTGTTCGCTATTGAGCAAGCAACCGCTACCAAGATCCTCCATCAGCAATAGCCCGCGTTTGTGGGCCAGCTCGGCTAATGATTTGATAGGCGTTGACTCGGTAAAGCCTGTAATCAGAAAGTTGCTTGGGTGAACGGACAATAGTAACGCGGTCTGTTCCGTGATCGCGCTTTCATAGTCAGCGATGCGTGTGCGATTGGTTGTTCCCACTTCAACCAGGTGACAGCCACTCTGACGCATCACGTCGGGCACGCGAAAGCCACCGCCAATTTCTACTAACTGTCCACGCGAAATAATGACTTCTCGTCCGGCTGCCAATGTACTCAGGCTTAAAAGAACCGCCGCCGCATTATTATTCGTCACGAGCGCCGCTTCAGCTCCCGTCAGCTCGCGCAACAGAGCGGCAACATGAGCGTGGCGGGAGCCGCGAACTCCGCCTTCCAGATCGTATTCTAAATTGGAATAGCCGTGAGAAACCTGCTCAATAGCTTGCAGAGCTTGCAGACTGAGGGGCGCACGCCCCAGATTTGTGTTGATAATCACGCCGGTGGCATTAATGACAGCATGGAGATGGGGACGTTGTTGCTCTTGTAGGGTGCGTTCTGTTTCCGCTAGTAGGGTATCTATAGAGGGGCAGGCAGCCCCATCGCGGATCGCGGAGCGTGCCTGAGCAATGCTGGCTCGAATGGCGCTCAGGGTGAGAGCACGAGAAAACCGGGCTATCAGGCGCTGACCAGTCGCGGACTGGAGAAGCTCTTCGACAGAAGGTAGGAAGCGTAGCTGGTTCTTGTTAATAGTCATAGATCTGTGCTCCGACCTATCAGTGCAGCGAGTAGAACAGCGTAATGGCCAGACTATTCGCCACTTTGCCCATAATAGCGCGCAGGTCTGCATCATTGAGTCGGCAAATGGCATACTGGTCGGCAAGCAGGCTGCGTAATACCGGGTACATCAGTTCTGTTTTCACCAGACTATCTGTATCAAGCAGGGGATAGTCACGTTTTAACAGCAAGTGGTGATATGGGCGGAGCTTGCCGCGATAAGAAGTGAGGGCAACAACATTGACCGCACCAGCATGGCGACAAAAAGGCTCCCCCGAAACCACAAGAGCCGGGTGCCAATCGAGGATGCGCTTCTCCTCAATACCAGGGGGAAGCGAGGGGTAGCCAAAATTCACCCAATAAACCATACCAAATTGCACTGGTATTTGATAGGTCAGCGCTTCCGGTGTAAGTTCAGGTGGGTGAGGCATGGCTATCTTACAAACATACTACTATTTGGAACTACGGTCGCACAAAAGCTGCGTGAGAATAGACAGGTGCATCGTTCGGTTCTAGCTGTGCCTGAAAGCAGGCACTGGTGAGCGGCCAAGAACGCGCAACGAGACTGAGACG
>DASTZT010000263.1:0-6195 GCA_035764225.1 Ktedonobacteraceae bacterium | reverse complement strand
GTAATGCCCTTTCCAGTTTGTGCCCATGCTATTGCCGCGCACCATCAACATCGTCGCACCCTCCACCGCGATGGCGTTCCAGATATGAATACCGTCGCGATGCAGAGGGATCGAGATCGTATCAACAGTTGCGCCTATCTCAGGAAAGCGTCGTGCGGCAGCCTCGACCATCTCGTCCGAGTCTTTCTCGGAAAGCCCCGGCCAGCCAAAGCCCTCGCCCACAATGCCGATGCGCAACCCCTCGACATCATTCTTCAATGCCTGAGTGTATGGCACGACCGGAAGGCCGCCCTGACGCGGATCAAGGCCATCGTCTCCCGCGATAGTTTCGAGCAGCAGGGCTACGTCGCGGGTGTTTGCGGCGATTGGCCCGGTATGGTCGAGCGTCAGTTCAATCGGGAAGACGCCCGTGTATGGCACAAGCCCGTACGTTGGTTTCAAGCCGTAAGCTCCAGACCAGGCGCTCGGAATACGAATCGAGCCGCCCTGGTCGCCGCCGATGGCCATATCGCATTCTCCCGCCACTACCAGAGCTGCGCTCCCGCTTGATGAGCCGCCAGCCGAGTAGGCGGGATTATGGGGATTGTGTACCGGCCCGCTATCGGAGGTGTGGCTGCCACCGGAGAAACAAAGATCCTCGCATACTGCTTTCCCAACGATCTCACCGCCCGCGTCCAGAATACGCGTCACAATCGTGGCATCGAATTCCGGTACATAACCTTCCAGAACCGAGGAACCGTTCATCATCGGTACGCCAGCGACACACACATTGTCCTTAATCGCGATCCGCTTGCCCGCTAGAGGTCCGTTGGCAGCGCCTTTAATGGAGCATTTCTGGTACCAGGCATTCAGCGTGTTCTCCTCTGCCGATGGGCGGTAGCCGCCGATGCGGGGGTAGCGAACTGGCAACGCAGGCTCTGTAAGCTGATCGATGCGGCGATATGACTCCAGGGTTGCGCCCATCAGGCCAATAAATGACGCATAATCTTCCTCGCTCATATGAAGGCCATAGGTTTTAGCGATATCGCGTAATTGTTCCACGGTTGGCTTGTTTGGCATAGCAGGATTCTCCTTCCAGATGACAAAAATACCGTACGTGACTATCAGAGGGACGCACTGGCGGAATGCGCTACATGGAGACAACAAGCAAATACTGATTTGGGTAGCTATTTTCTCTGCTCGGATGTACTTTGGACGCGCTAAAGCTGGTCCCTACGCTGGCCCCGACGAAAGAAGAGACGGTTACAACCAGGGAGCAGAGCCGTGATACAGAGGATCTATAACATAAAAAAATAGCCTTGTACAGGGTTATCTATCATAACCTTATTTTCTGAAAAAAAGAGATGAAGGAGTTTCTTATGCATCCCCTTATAATCAAGGATTTTGTGTACGTTGCTTTAGCTGCATTTCAGAAAAAGATATCGCTTAGGCTCAGTAACGGAGAGACAGTTAGTATCGTACCAATATTAATGAGTATGCTGATACAATAAAGAAGTTGTTAGATCGAGGATCTTTGCAAAATATGGATCAGGTCGGTCAAATACCCCCGGCTGAAGCCGGAGGCTTGTTCGCAAGCCTGAATTTGACCAGACTCAGCGAGGCAACGAGCTACGTTAGGAGCGAAATTAGGTACGTTGGGGTGCTTTCCAGCTCCAACCTCTACGGCGCAGCATTAAACAGGCGTAAAGGGTGAAGCCAGTGTGTTGCGCGTCAAACCGCTCTATAACTTTGTCGAGGAACACTTTACCCGCGCAAGCGGAGGCTCTGAAAGGAGCAAGATGTCACACGTTTTTGTGGTCGATCAGCAAAGAAGACCGCTCAATCCAGTCCATCCTGGTCGAGCACGCCTCTTGCTTTCACAAGGGAAGGCGGCAGTGCTCAAACGCTTCCCTTTCACACTCATTCTCACCACAGAGATAGAGCAACCACGCATCCACCCTTTGCGTATCAAACTTGATCCTGGTTCAAAAACGACCGGGTTAGCCATTATCAATGATGCGTCTGGCGAGGTGGTGTTTGCTGCGGAAATCATTCATCGAGGACATGCCATCAAAGCCTCCTTAGATGATCGCAGAGCCGTGCGTCGTTCACGTCGCCAGAGAAAAACACGATACCGAAAATCACGGATTGCCAATCGGCGCAGGAAGGATGGATGGCTTCCTCCATCCTTGAACAGCCGAGTAGCGAACGTGATCACCTGGGTGAAACGGCTTCGCACCGTCTGTAATCTTACCGCTAGCAGCATGGAATTGGTCAAGTTTGATCTTCAGAAAACAGAAAATCCTGATATAGCAGGTATCCACTATCAACAAGGCACGTTACAAGGATACGAAATCAGGCAATACCTTCTACAAAAATGGAACCGGGCCTGTGTGTATTGTCAGGCGAAACATCTCCCTTTGCAGGTAGAGCACATTGTTCCTCGTGCAAAAGGCGGGACGAATAGCGTCAGGAATCTCTGTTTGGCTTGTGAGGCTTGCAATACGGCAAAGGGAACTCTTGCTGTTGAGGTGTTTCTGGCAAAGCAGCCTGAGGTGGTGAAGCGCCTTCTTGCTCAAGCCAAAACACCGCTCAAAGATGCGGCGGCAGTCAATACGACGCGTTGGCAGCTTTTTGAACGCCTCAAAGCATTGGGCTTACCCGTGGAATGTGGGAGTGGAGGACTTACCCAATACAATCGAACGCGACGAGCTTTGCCCAAAGAGCATTGGATAGACGCCTGTTGCGTTGGCAAGAGCACCCCTGAGCAAGTAATTACCAAAGAGATCATTCCATTGCTCATGACCGCAGAAGGGCATGGGAGGAGACAGATGTGTTTGATGAGCAAACATGGTTTCCCTCGTACGGGGCCAAAGCAAGCGAAAAACGTTCAGGGCTTCCAGACGGGAAATATTGTTCGCGCTGTCGTGAAGAAAGGGAAGAAGAGCGGAACCTATACTGGTCGTCTGGCAGTACGTTCCAACGGCTACTTTAATATCGCCACCAAACAGGCAACGATACAAGGCATCAAATATGCGGATTGTCGCACTATTCATCGTAGTGATGGATACAGCTATCAGAAAGGAGAGCGGCATTCCTCCCACGCCTGAAGGCCCTGGGTATCCTGCCGGAATGAATTCATGAAATGCTACAACCACAAACTCCCGTTGAGATGAACAAACATCCAAACAGAGCCGCAATGGCACCCAGGTGGGCCGCGGTAATTGGCTCGTTGGTGCTAGGTTTGCTTTTTGCGGCTTTACCAGGGTATATTACTCACGGCTTCGGTTGGCTACCCTTGTTTCTCGAAATTGTGTTGTTCATCCCGCTCTTCTTGGCAAGGTTGATGGGCCGAACTCTTTCTCATTTCACGACGCGCATTCTCTCCTTTATTTTGTTAACAGTGGTCACGATGGCTTTAGCAAGCGGTGTCATCTTGATGGTATTTACATTGCCAGATCGAACACAGGCCCAGGCGGCGGCGTTGCTGCGTACGGCAGGCTTGCTATGGCTAGCCAATATCCTGGTCTTTTCCCTCTGGTATTGGGAGATCGATGGCGGTGGTCCTCACAACCGCCATCTGGCAGGGCATCAAGCCGCAGATTTGATGTTTCCCCAACAGACGGCAGGCTTTGCTATTGGGGATTGGGCTCCGCACTTTCTTGATTACGTTTTTGTCGCTTTTACTACGGCTACAGCCCTTAGCCCTACAGATACGTTTCCATTGACGCGCACCGCAAAAGCCCTGATGATGATCGAGTCGCTGATCTCCCTTACCGTTGTCTTACTGCTGGCAGCACGAGCAGTCAATATCCTCTGATGAGCTTTATCAAGGCCGGAAGGTGACTTCCTGACCCTCGTGTTCTGCTCGTCGTACAAAGCTCTTGCCGGGCGTCGTATACGCAACTTCGCGCCCGCCTTTGAAAACGTGCAAACGGGCGGGAACGAGGCGTAGAGCTTCAAATGCGGAGGGCGCATCGATCACAAGAAAGTCGGCAGGCTTTTCCTCCTCAATGCCATAGCGATCCTGGATACGCAGCGCCTTCGCGGCATTGTCGGTAATCAGGTCCAGCACGGCGCTGATCTCTTCATAGCCGCTCATGTGACAGAGGAAAAGCGCGAGTTGCGCTGCTGCCAACATATCGCCTTTGCCGAGTGGGAACCAGGGGTCCATAATCGAATCGTGACCAAGCGCAACATTGACTCCGCCTGCCAGCAGCTCTTTGACGCGAGTGATGCCGCGCCGCTTGGGATAGGTATCGAAACGCCCCTGCAAAACGACATTATCAAAGGGATTGGCAATGACGTTGACCTGGGCATGAGCGAGCAGGCGGATCAGCTTGAAGGCATAGGCGTTGTCATAGGAGTGCATCGCTGTGCAGTGGCTGGCGGCGACTCGCCCCTGCCAACCCTGCTGCAAGGTATCGGCAGCCATGACCTCGGTGAAACGCGAGGCGGGATCGTCGGTCTCATCACAGTGACAATCGATATCGCGATTAAACTCTTTCGCCAGCGCAAAAGCAAAGTGGACATCTTCAACGCCCATATCGCGGGTCCACTCGTAATGCGGAATGCCACCGACGAGATCGCAGCCCAGCTCCATCGCTTTGCGCATCAGCTCCTGCCCATTGGGGAAAGAGAGAATGCCATCCTGCGGAAAGGCGACCAGTTGCAGATCGCAGATATCGCGCACCTCTTCGCGTACCTCCAGCAGAGCACGCAAAGCCGTCAGACTGGGATCGCACACATCGACGTGGCTGCGAATATGCAGCGTTCCCTGAGCCACCTCCCAGCGAATCTCCTCTAATGCGCGTCGCTTGACATCTTCGCGCGTCAGACCCGGTTTGCGCTCACTCCAGATCTGAATGCCTTCGAGCAGCGTCCCTGTGCTATTGTAGCGCGGCTGTCCCACCGTCAGCACGGCATCCAGATGGACATGCGCATCGATAAAGGGCGGCATCACCAGGCGACCCGCCGCATCTATCGTTCGCCCGGCACTTTCGGTAGAGAGATCATCGGCAATGCGTGCAAAACGTCCATCCTTGACGCCAAGATCGACGAGTCCCTGACGGCGATGTAGTTGTGCGTGCTGAATAATAAGATCGTATAGCATACCATCCACCTTTCAAACATATGGGCGGTACATAGCAATAATAGCCCTGGATTTACTATACACGATAAGGTATCGCGATTGTCACGAGATGCATCAGACCACTGACTTCGACTCCTTTTCTGCTTTTCCTAACGTGATTCGTTGCAGGAGAATAAGGATAAAAAACCTTGCCAGCGGCAACGCCAGCCTGATATGTATAAAGACAAGCTGATCTAGTGATTGTCTATAATCTTGTAGGCTGCATAAACGTGCGGAGAACGTGGGCCGATTGACACAATGAGAAAGGATAGAAGATGCTACTACTGCTGTTTGCATTATTCCTACTGCTCGTGGGAACTGCGTTGCTCGTCGTTGGGGCCGATTGGTTTCTTGACGGTGCTGGAGATCTTGCGCGTGATCTAGGGGTCAGTGCCCTTGTGATCGGCGTGCTGCTGGCTGGACTGGAGCCGGAGGAGATGCTGACCGCAGCGATTGCCTCATGGCGTGGCGCTCCCGCGCTGGCCCTCGGCAACGTCATCGGAACCAACGTCACCATCGTCACAGCGGCCTTAGGGCTTTCCGCCTTGATCTTTCCCCTCGTCATCGCGCCGAACGTCAAACGGCAGGCTCTGATCGCAACGCTAGTCTCCATTATTCCGGTCGCTCTCCTCTTTTCTGGCGTCGTCACGCAGCTGGAAGGGATACTGCTATTGCTTATCTTTATTGGTTATACCATCTTCCTGTTTCGCACAGATCGGGAGGCCGTGAAACGTCTGGCCGAAGCTGAGGACGACGACGATGATGACGAACAAGAGGGACAGCGCACCTCTGGTTTTCACTGGAAACCGGTCCTATTGACGCTGGGCGGTCTGGTCGCAATGGGTGTGGGAGGACCAGCAATCGTGGAAGGTGCGCTACGGCTGGCTCAGAGCGTTGGACTGAGCCAGGGAGCTATCGGAGCAACCATCGTCTCGCTGGGGACCGGAGCGGAGATGATCGCTCTCGGTGTAAGTGCAGCACGCAAGCGGCGAGCCGATATTCTGATAGGTGGCCTTCTCGGCTCCTTTGCCTACAACCTGCTCGTCACTCTCGGTCTTGCCGCCGCCATTCACACGCTTCCGGTA
>DASTZT010000262.1:0-7410 GCA_035764225.1 Ktedonobacteraceae bacterium | reverse complement strand
AAATGTCGCATGGTTGCAGACATATGAAACTGTTCGTTCTCTTCCCAGAACGCATTACGCCCTAGATTGCGGTCCCACAGGCTCATATGTGAATGCCCACTGCTACCATCTTCCTGATCGTTCCACTTTGCCATAAAGGTTGCGGCAAAGCCTTTTTGATAACAGATTTCCTTAACGCCAGTTTTAAAAAGCATCGTGCGATCAGCAGCGGTGAGGGCATCAGCATAGTGAATATTCAACTCGTACATCCCTGGTCCATGCTCGCGATTATAGCCTTCGAGCTCGATGCCATAATCACGTATCATGCGAGCAATCTGCCCAACCAGGTGCTCGTCCGCGCTGGCCTGACTGATCGCATAGCAGTTCATCCCAGGGTTGAGCGGAGTCAGGTCAGGACCGAAATCTTTTGCACGCAAAGAGACCTGATTTTCGCGAAAGAGACGCAGTTCCAGCTCAGCCGCCGCCATCGGCTCATAGCCAAGTGAACGCGCGTGCTCCACCAGTCGCTGAAGCAGAAAACGCGGAGAAATCCTGATCGGCTCGCCCTGCTCGGTCCACAGATCGCAAACGCAGGAAGCAACTCTATCCTCCCAGGGCACAGGCGCGAATGTTGCCAGATCAGGCTTCATCACAAAGTCCGCAAAGCCCCGTTCCCAGTTGCTAATTTTCAGGTTGGGCAACACATTCTCCGCAATATCCCAGCCAAAGAGCACATCACATTGCGCGAAACCATCGGCGAGCGCATCCAGGAAGAAGCGCGCTGCCACACGCTTCCCCCGATATACTCCCTCCATATCAGGAGCCCCAATTTTAATATATTCAACTTTCCCCTCATCGATGAGACGTTTCACATCGGCGAGTTCCATAAAAGACAATCCTTTCTCGATTGAATGTGCCGTTGCCGCCGTTAGCAGCGATATGCCTGCGGTCTGCGGTGCTCCAGGCAAGGGATCTGCGCTCGTACCCGGTCAATCTGCTCTAGATCAATCTCGGTCATAATCACCGTTGGCAAATCCTGCGCCTGCACAAGTACCAGTCCCCAGGGATCAACCACCATCGAACGCCCAAAGCATTGCCTCTGCGGCGGATAAGTGCCGACCTGGGCTGAGGCAACCACATAACAGAGATTCTCGATAGCGCGGGCGCGTAGCAATACCTCCCAGTGATCGCGCCCGGTATGGAGCGTAAAGCCAGCAGGTACCAGCAAGATTTGTGCGCCCTGTAATGCTAACGAGCGATACAGCTCAGGAAAGCGCAGATCATAGCATACGGAGAGGCCAAAGGTAACGCCATCAACTTCGGCTGTTACAACCTCTTCACCGGGAACGATTCGCTCGGATTCAAGGTGCTTTTCGCCATTCGAGAGCACAACATCAAAGAGGTGAATTTTGCGATACGTCGCCACAATCTCGCCACCACGATTGATGAGCACCGATGTATTCTGGAATTTGCCCGCCTGTTGGGAGTGAGGCTCAACAATACTACCGCCATGCACAATCATACGATGCTTGCGTGCCTTCGTGCGCAACATTTCAATCGCGGAACCGGAAAGCGTTTGTGCTGCGCCATCAAAGCCCGCATAAGGCCCAAGATACGTCCAATATTCCGGCAGGGAAACAAATTGCGCCCCCATTGCGGCTGCTCGGTCCAGTGCTTGCTCGACCGCAGCAATATTCTCAGAGGGATGGTCGCGCGTGTTGAGTTGGATAACCGCCGTCTTCAAATGCATGTGCAGGCTCCTCTCTTCAGGTAGCATAAGAGGTTATTCAATGAGTGCAGAGTAGCATGGAGAAATTGTTCCGTCAAGCCTCCTCAACATTTTGTCTCGTGGCTGCTCAAGGATGCACAATTCAAGCAGCTTTTGCCCCAAGAGCTAAAAAACAAAACACGCGAAGCAGATGTCATCTTCCAGGTGCTCCTTAACGAAGCAGAGATGCTGCTGCATCTTGAATTCCAGAGTAGCGATGATGCCAACATGGCTTTGCGTCTCTTGGAGTACAATGTATCTTGATGTCTTCCGCGCTCCAACGCCGCTAGCGCGTCTAGCTTCGCTCAGGAGCGCGGAGTAGAAGACTTGCGGTCAGTGAGTACAAGCGACCAGTGCTCTCATGTGTCCTGTATTTGCGCAAAGGACATACGATTGCGGAATCGCCCCTGGAGTGGAAGCTGCCAAATGGGCAAAGTGTACTCACGTTCACGTTTATCGTCGTCAAACTTTGGGAAGTTGCAGCGGAAGATATCACTCGCACAGGTCTGGTTGGCTTGCTACCATTGCTCCCACTCACCAGGGATGGAGAGCGGCACGAGGTCATTGAAGAGATGATCGAGGGCATTGTCGCAGCTAAGCAATTCAACCTTCTGACGTTGAGTGAGATTTTCGCGGGACTTGTATTAAAGGATGTTCATGATCGAGAGTGGCTGAAAGGCAGGTTTGCGATGCATAAAGATATTCTGGAGGAATCCTGGGTCTATCAAGAAATCGTTCAGGAAGGTATGGCCAAAGGGATACAGCAGGGCATACAAAAGGGGATAGAGCAAGGGTTGCAACAGGGCATACAGAAAGGAATGGAGCAGGGGATAGAGCAAGGGTTGCAACAAGGAGCGGAGCAGGAGCGTGAAAAGCAGCGTCACGCGCTTATATCAGTTGTTCAGGGAATTATTCAGGGACGCTTCCCTGCGTTGGCCGATCTGGCGAAAGAACAGGCAAGCAAAATTGCCGATCCAGTACAGTTGCAGGAACTGCTGATTAAAATCGGACTTGCCAAAGACATAGAAGAAGTGCGGTTGGCGCTTATGGGAGTGAGTAATGAGTAAGTTCCTATGAGGAAAAGGATGGACACGTATGGCGATCAAACTGTACGGGACCGATTGGTGTAGCGATTGCAAGCGCAGCAAGAAGTTTCTGGGAGAGCAGCGCATCCATTACGATTTTATCAACATTGAAGAAGATGTCGATGGACAGGCGTATGTCCAGAAACTTCAGCAGGGCGGCATGACCATTCCCACGATTGTCTTTGATGATGGCTCTATTCTGATTGAACCGTCGAATGCAGAACTGGCAGCAAAACTGGGACTGGACACCAAAGCGAAGTGCGAATTTTACGACTTGATTACGGTAGGCGGTGGACCAACTGCACTCACCGCTGCGATCTACGCCGCACGCGATGGTTTCGACGTTCTGGTGATTGAGCGCGGTGGGCTTGGAGGACAATCTGGCATCACTGAACGGCTTGACAATTATCCTGGTTTTCCCGAAGGTGTCACAGGGGCCGAGTTCTCCGAACGCGTCATTGAACAGGCCAGACGTTTCGGCGTAGAACTGCTCTCAGCACAAAATGTTGTGCGCGTCGGGAATGACCTGGATGCCCATTTTGTCGAGACCGAAGCAGGACATAGATATCGTAGTAATGCCCTGCTCCTGGCAACAGGCTCAACCTATAAACGTCTGGATGTCCCTGGTGAGAGCGAGTTCATTGGGGCAGGTGTGCATTTCTGTGCCACCTGCGATGGCCCCTTCTATAAAGGTCGAGAGGTAGCCGTTATTGGCGGGGGCAATAGCGCAGTGGAGGAAGCTGCATTCCTCACTCGTTTTAGCCCTAAGGTGACTATCCTCGCACACGGCTCAGAACTCAAAGCGAATAAAATAGCCGTTGAGAAAGCAATGACCTCCCCTGAGATTGAGGTGCGCTTTAATACTGAGGTCATCGAGTTCAAGGGTGAACGTAGTCACCTGACCACACTTGTCACCAGAGACTCACAAACTGGGAGTGTGCAAGAACTAAATGTTCCCGGTGCATTCGTTTTCGTTGGCCTTTCCCCCAATAGCCAGCCCTTTACAGATGTGGTTAAAGTTGATAGGCAGGGCTTCATCATGACTGGGATCGACTTCCAGACCAGTACAGAGGGAATCTTCGCGGCAGGCGATGTACGCGCGGGAAGCACCAAGCAATTAGTGAGCGCGGCAGGCGAGGGTGCTGCTGCTGCCCTCGCGATACGTGAGCATTTACGAGGGCATGATGCTCGCTCAATGGAAAAAGCTTTGACATAAAAAATTATGAGAGCATGGGGGCAAATGCATCTTCCATGCTCTCACCTCTTGGGTGTCTGCTGCAGAGCGAGCTTTTCACAAATAGTAGCTTCCCTGCTTATTTGAAAGCTACTCCCGGACCACTACCGTCTGCGACACTGACTCCACCGTTATCTGCTATCTGCGTATGGGTGGCAATTGCTGCATGATGCATATGGGCCTGGGCTACAGATAACTGTGTTATCCCCCATGCGAGACATAGAGCCGCTACCAAAAGCACTACAACAATAGCCTGCTTGACGCGTAGTGATAACTGTGCCCACTGAAATGCCATGGTAAATGCCTCCTTAAATTAAGACGAAACGCCTTTCTTTCGTCTTCTATCTGTAAGTCACAAAGTACGCAGTATGACAAAATACTTATCTAAATATTCTTAGATAAGTATGCCCTCTTTTGCTGCGCACCTCCCTTTCCATCGCATCATAAGGTACGCCTAAAGCTGATCAATAGAATGGAGGATTTAATACTTTTGCTTTTTTTGAAGTCTTTCCTGCTATCTTATGCAAAACAAGATATTTTGTTTGCGTAAACAGTATAAACGATACAAGCGTTTATTGTCAAGTTTGTTTTGCGAAAAACTAAAATGAGCGTGCGCCAGATTTTGCCTCTATTGTTCAAAGATAATGACGAAAGGACGGAAAACGTGGGAAACCAGCCAGAAAAACATAGAAACAAGCAATCGGACAACAAGATCTCCTAGAGTAAATAGGGCAAGGTGAGGAGCAGCTATTCCAATCGCCTGAGTTCTGCTATTTTTATGATCCCTATGGCTTGCTTCGACGAATAATATCGCTACTACATAAAAAGTAAATATGAGCCTGAGAAGCGTCTCAGGGATCTCAGGCTCATGCAACCTGGGGCGTTACTGCACGGTAATAGCAAGATTCATGCCCGGATGGACGGTGCAGTAAACATGGAAAACGCCAGCCGTGTTGAATGGTCCAATGGGGTGTTGATCGTTCCCCTGAAAGTTTTGCTGGACGGTTGGTGCGCCAGGCTCTTGGCGAGGCTCGGCTACGCCATTATTCCAGGTGCCATTCTGAATAATATGTACAACGGCAACATCATCGACAAGATTGACGCTCTCACCCTTCTTAATCGTGATCGCCGGTTGCACAAAGTTCGTATCATTCATATGCACCGTATTACTACTCGTAGTCCCTGTACCACCAGTGCCACCACTACTGCCGCCGCATGCTGCTATAAATACCGCAACAAGGCTGAACACCGCAAAAACAAACAAAAATTTTCTCATAGGTGCCATGATTTTCCTCCTTCAATCACTTCTCACTTCTTTATGAATATTATAGGCCGCCAGGTCTACCTGATCTTCGACTCCGCGCTCCTGAGCGAAGCTAGATGCGATAGCAGCGTTGGAGTGCGGAAACTATTAAGGTACGTTGGCTCGTAACCTGATAGTTTTCATCCGGCAGATGCCTGATAGTTACGTGGGAAGACGCATCGGTCAGGCGTTTTTGAGGCACAAAATAGATAACGTAATCGTGAAACTCCTGACGTTGATAAGCTTGATCCAGTGTGTGGGCCTGAATCCGCGCATCCATCGCAGCCTGTTGAGGACTATTTTTGGGAAAAACGTAGGCAGGATTCCTGGTAGCCCTTACCGCAGCGCGATAGGGTAGATAGCGATCAAAGCCGGGAGTGAGATGCTCACTCAGAGAGCTACAGATAAGCTTTTCATCGCTCTGAAAAATCAGACGATTGCACGTCCAATACTCAGAATAGAACCGTGTCGCGCCAATATCAAGCAAGTGCTGCACCATGTCATTTTGAGCAGTATAGAAATTTTGTGCAGTAGGGATATCTTGAAAAGTTCTGTATGTGCCTACACCTGATACCACCAGGAACAGCAAAAGTACACTTGCTTGTACCAACTTGCTTAGTCGAGCCATTGACAGGGGCCAATGTACTGTTTTCAATGATGTTCGGAGACCGTTCCACAAGGGCCAGAGCACCGCAGGCAAGGCAATCAGGAGGCAGGTGAGGTAACGAGACGTAGGAGTGGGGACCGTAGCGGGATTAGGGCTGGTTACATACGCTAGCATCGTTCCTGCGGCGCTGATTAGCAACATCAGGCGGCAACAATCGCGTACCACCGTTGCTCGCACCGCAAGCGATTCTATATGCCTCCAATGTCCCGTATCGCTCCACGCACGCCAGACCACAATCGCAGTTGTTATCAGCGCGATACCATAAATCACAAGATAGCCCGTTCCCCATGAAAACTGGGCAATAGCGCAGGCGGTCTGTTTGCCATTTAGCAGTGTAGCCACGTCTTGGATGCACATAGGATTGAAGTTCATCACGTCTGGTAGGCTGATACCAATCGTGCCCAGAACTTGTTGCAGAAATGTATGAGGTTGTGCGCCGTTCGAAAGGTGTAAGTTATAGAGCACAATTAGCGAATTTTGATCGAATGGAGCCGTCACATTGTAAATCACCAGCGGGAACGCTCCGATAATCATGCCAAGCACCAGGCTGATGCCAGATTGCGACCATAGTTCCCGACGGCAGAAGAGGAGCAACAACAAAAATCCTGCCCCCACTACAGGCAAAATGAGCATATCAACCCAGATGGCAATGCCGATCATGATCCCTAGCAATCCATAGATCAGGCTACGTTTCCAGCTTGTACGCCGTTGCACTTCAATGGTATGTACGGTCTGGACGAGCCAGACAATTAACAAACTGATGAAAGCGGCAAAAAAGATCGTCTCTGGATATTCGCCGACCGCTTTTATCTGGCGTGAAATGGTCTCATCAGAGCCTATGCAGAGCAGCAAAACAATAAACAGGGCAAACTTCTGATTATAGAGCCTGCGCGTTAAATAATACATGCAGACTAAAAATAGCGGATAAAATGGCAGCAATCCTAACCGTAAGGTAAACACTGACGGGCCAAAAAGATGGAAAAGGGGTGCTGCAAGGTATCCCTCAACTGGCCCCAGATAGGGCAAGCCATAAAAGAAAATCGGCCATTCCCCATTATAGGCAACATGTCGGGCCAGCACGCCCATATTTCCTTCGTCGCTATTGGTCATGGGCCAGTTGAAATAGATGAGGATAAAGCGCAGCAGGGTTGCAATGATAATACAGGCAAATGCCAGGGTGTTGTAATCAACTACCAAAAACTTTTTTCTTTTTATCCAGACCATCATTGATGAGGTGAGCCTTCCCTTTTTCTCGATTTGCGTTCAATTATAGCATAGGCTATAACTGGATAATCTCATTCTTTATGAGAAAAAACTGTCACATGTTGGTCCATCCCGCCAGCCTCAACTGCGTGCCATCGCTGATATCGGCGA
>DASTZT010000261.1:0-9390 GCA_035764225.1 Ktedonobacteraceae bacterium | reverse complement strand
TGACAGCTATAACCTGCTGCCAGTGAAAGTCACGGATGCGCTCAATAATCAGATGAGCGTGCAGGTGGTTGATTATCACACCCTGACGCCCCAGCAGATACGCGATAGTAACGGCAATAGTGCCGAGGCGCTGTGCGATCCTCTCGGTATGGTCGTGGTCAGCTCTTATTATGGGACAGAGAATGGGCAGGCTGTGGGTTTCATGCCGGTAAAAGACTACCAGCCGCAAGCAGCGCCAGGGATAGACGATATCATCGCCAACCCCCAAAAGTATCTCCAGGGGGCGAGTAGCTATTTCTACTATGATCTCTTCGCCTGGGATCAGCACCGGACGCCAGCGCATACCATCAGTCTCGTTGCCACCAGCTATCCAGCTTCAGGGACTGCATCACCCATTCAGATCACCATCGGCTATAGCGATGGGTTCGGGCGCGCCCAGCAAGGCACAGCCCAGGTCGAGGCAGGGCAGGCGCACATTATCAACCCGGATGGGACGATCACAGTAGCAATGGCCTCTGAGCGCTGGCTGACCTCCGGGCGCACCGTGTATAACAACAAGGGTAACCCGGTCAAGCAGTATGAGCCGTATTACATCGCCTCGTATCAGTATATCGACAATCCGCACCTGAACACGTTCGGCGTCTCCCCAACGCTTTTCTACGATCCATTGGGGCGCGTCATCCGTGTCGATACCGCGAAAGGTTTTTTCAGCAAAACCGAAATTACTCCCTGGACGGAAACGCTCTACGACGAGAATGATACCATCAAGGATTCCGCCTATTATCAGAGCAATATCAACAATCAAGCACCGGATTTTCAGGACGAACGCCAGGCATTGCAGAAGGCGGCCCTGTTTTACAATACGCCGACGATAAGAATGCTCGACAATCTGGGCCGCGTCACACTGGAGATTCAACAGGCGGAGACGCAACTCAAAACACATTACGAATGGGATATCCAGGGCAACCAGCTCGCCAGCGCCGATCCGCGTCTGTATGTCAGCGGTAAAGAGAATTTTCGCATGACCTATACTATGACAGGCGTGGCGCTCAAGACCGTCAGCACCGATGCTGGCACGCGCTGGCAGCTATACAACGTAATGGGCAATCCCATGTATAGCAGAGACGCACGCAACACTGAGCAACGCGTACTCTATGATGCTCTGAATCGCCCCACGACAATCAGTGTTCAGGGCGGAGATGGGAGCACGCCCATTAATCAGATTGTGGACAGGATGATCTATGGAGATGGTCTGGACGAAACGGGGAAGCCTGTCGTCGCCAATCCTGAAATGATGAATCTGCGCGGTCGCCTATATAGACGCTACGATCAGGCGGGCGTTGTACAGACCAGCGCCTACAACATCGCGGGACAACCCTTGCAGTCCAGCAGGCAACTGAGGCAGGATTACAAGCAGGAGGCCAACTGGAACGATGTTTCGGCAGCGACCCTCAACACGCTGCTGCAACCAACGATCTACCAGGAAACATACCAGTATGATGCACTGAGCCGCGTCACAGCAGCAACCAACGCGGATGGCAATATCTCAGCAGCGATCTATCATCTTTCGGGCAGGCTCAATCAGATTCAGGTACGTCCACAGGCCGGAGCAACGCCAGAAGTCTATGTGCAAAGCATCGACTACGATGCCAAGAATCAGCGCCAAAGCATCACTTACGGCAATAGCGTCACGACAAGCTACGAGTACGAGCCAACGACCTTCCGGCTGATTCACATTCTGACGACGCGTGCGAGCGATGGCAAAAAGCTGCAAGATCTGACCTATACCTATGATCCGGTTGGCAATATCACGCATATCGTCGATGCCGCGCAGGAGCCGGTATTCAATACGAACCAGCAGGTCAATCCCGCATCAGATTATACCTATGACGCGCTGTATCGTCTGATTGCCGCCACAGGACGCGAACATCCTGCCCTCGCTTCGCAGGATGAGCAGCAGGGCGGCTTTAATGCAAACTTGATACTGCCGCTCCAGCCACTCAACAACGGGCAGGCGCTGCAAAACTACAGCCAGCAATTCACTTACGACGATGCTGGCAATCTGTCCTCCATCCAGCACCAGGGGGCAACCAGCTGGACGCGCACACTGACGGTCTCAGATAGCGCCAATCGAGCGGTCGATAGTCAACTGACCAGTCAGCCTACGGCGGTGAATGCCTCTTTCGATGGCAACGGCAATCAGATTCAGATGCCAGTGTTGCAGGGCATTGCCTGGAATTACCGCAACAATATTGCCAGTGTGACGGTCATTGCACGCCAGAACGCGCCCTCTGATGGAGAATACTATGTCTACGACGGCGCGGGCAATCGCATACGCAAGGTGAGCGAGCAGTATGGCAATGGGGGAACGGTGGCTCACATCGAAGAAACGATCTACCTGGGAGCGTTGGAAATTACGCGCATCACTCAGGGCAGCAACGTGATGGAAGAGCGGCACGCTCTACGTGTCATGGACGATGAGCGTGCAGTGGCAACGCGTATCACCTGGATGCAGGGCACGCCGCCGGCGGGAGTCACGAGTCCGCAATTGCGCTATCAGCTAGACAATCACCTGGGTTCCGCCACGCTGGAAGTGGACGCGGCTGGTCAGATCATCAGCTACGAAGAGTACTTCCCCTATGGTGGTACAGCCCTGGTGGCTGGGAGCAATGCAAGCGAGGTTGAGTTGAAGCAGTATCGCTATTCAGGGAAAGAGCGCGACACTGTCACTGGCTTTTACTACTATGGCGCACGTTATTATGCGCCCTGGCTAGGAAGGTGGATGAGTCCTGACCCATCAGGGACGGTGGATGGGCTGAATCTGTACGCGTTTGTGAGTGGGAATCCTGTAATACTGCGAGATCTAGATGGAAGGAGCGGGAAGGGATCAGGCGGACAAAAAGTGCAAGATCGCCGCCAATACTATTACGCAAAGGGAGACGCCAGCCGACCAGTACGTCGCTTAAATAGCCTTGCTCGTTTGTTTGATGTTTTTGGCTCTGTTGTGACTGCCGTTGGCGTTGGTAAAGAGGCAAGCCGCCCAATCAAGGTAGCAGCTAACGAGAAGTATCAAGAATTTGAAACTGAAGTTAAAAGGCGTACAGAAATACTTAAAAAATATTTCAAAGAAGGAGGCTCTAGTACGGAGGATACATTAAAAGCACTACAATCAACGGGGAAAAATACCTTTGATGATAAGCGTCTGAGAAGGGATCTTCGTAAGCTTAGGGCTGGTAAGGGTGTCTCAAAACATGTGAAACAAGCGTTGCGGACTGGCAATATTCAAGTGGTGAGGGGGGCATTTGTGGGCGAACATGCAGAGATAGTAATTGAGCGATCAGGCACGCAAGGGCTAATTGGTGTGTCCAAGCTTTCCTGTAAGGATTGTGTTGAGCATCTTTCCACATACCGTCCCACTAATCAGGAGTTGAGGAAGAAAGTGCTAGGGACACATGGTTATAAATTCCCTACCGAAGGTGAGTGCGTACCGTCAGAATTGCAACACCCCGATACTTCTGATGATAGTGAAGCTGAAGAAACTGATGACGAGAGTAGCAGTAGTGATTCCGATCTTGCTGTTGTAGAAGAGACTAAAGAAGAAGAGACTGAAGAGAATTCCAAAGAAGAGGAACCCGTTGTCACTACTCAAGCTATAGTACAGCCTAAAAAGGCGACTACGAGATCTCGCAAATCTCGTGTTAAAAAACCACCTACGCAAGGTCAAACCTTTTCTCTGCCTCTGCTATCGATAATTGCTGCGATTGGCATCTTATCAATAGCGATTTATCTGTCAGGACGACTGTTTTAAGATCTTGAGCGATCCAAACTACTGATGAAGCTGCCCTGCAAGCTCTTGCAGAAGCCGAGATAACAGGGAGGACGCCATATTGACTCATACTTACCTGGATTATAGCTATTATTCATGGAGGAAATACATGTCAACCATAACCATCTCCGATAACCGTTTGACGACCTTTTACCAGCAAAATCCGAATTTCGATATTTTGCACGTTAATCTGAGCGATCAGGCCGCCCTCTCCAAATTGAACTTGCAGGGGCTGGATCAGACGATAACGCTGGATCTGCTCAAGAAATACCAGCGTTTGTTGCGGCTGAATCCTGACCCGAAAGTTGCGATGGCATTGCTTGGCGTTTCGCAGCCTCAGAGCACAACAACAGCAGTACCGACTGGCTCTCCGCCACCTGCGAGTGGTACTGTGTTGGTATCGGTCGGTCAACCAGCTCCGCAGCCATCAGCTAACGGCACTACTCAATCTATGACTGGTCAGCCAGCTCCGCAGACTCCTGTCGCTAGCACTCAGGCACTGGACTCGGCTCAGGCTATTGCTGCTATTCCCAGAACGCAGTTTGTGCAGCAGTTTGCTCCGGTCGTGGGAGGTGCTGCCGCTGCACAACAAATTCATCAAGATGCTGCGACGATTACGGCCAAAACGATGCTGCTGTGGGCCAATGTGCAGAATCTGGTGGCCTCGCCCTACTTCCGAGCCACTCAGGTCAATAATGTCGATACCAGTGTCTATCAATTTGAGAATCTACCCAATTATCAGGAGCTATTCGGCAGTCTCGATTATTGCTCGTGTGACGAGTGCGGCTCCATCTTTGGCCCTGCCGCCTATCTCGTCGATTTGCTGCGCATCACCGATCAGTATGTGACGGCTTCCAATGCGGCCACGATTGCCCAGAATTTCAAGCTGGACGAGCGTCGCCCTGATCTTGCCCAGATCGAACTGACCTGCGCGAATACCAATGATCTCGTCTCTTACCTCGATATTGTCAATAATGTCCTGGCGATCAAAGCGGCAAAGATCCTACAACCAGGTACCACTTCCCAACCTGATCTTACTCAGGCTATTAATACTGCATACACCGCTTTGTCAACCGCAACCTACCCGTTCAATCTGCCGTTTAATCTCCCGCTTGAGCAGATCCGCAGCTATCTCGGTCAATTGAACACTAGCCTGGCTACACTCTATCGCACATTCAACGCCCCACAAGAAGCTATTGCTAGAGAAGCATTGGGACTCTCGCTTGAAGAATATACTTTGATTACTACTCCAAAGCCTGCTGCGGCTGACTTGACCAATGTGTATGGCCTTACCGTTTCTGCGAGCGATCTGGGCGGCCTTGCCAATCAAGACATGTTTCTCAAACAGACAGGCTTAGCCAGGCAGGATTTACAAGACCTGCTGACGCAAAACCTCTCAGCCAATGAACTGAGTTCCGCCGCTATTCCTCATTCCTTCTATATTAACCAGCTACTGGCTACTGGACAACATCTCTACCTGACGACCGATGGCTCGAATACGATCAGCAATCTCGATTTGCCGACCCTGGATCGGCTGCAGCGCTTCATTCGTCTTGCCAGCAAGCTCAACTGGTCGTTTGCCGACCTCGATTGGGTGCTTCATTCTTTACAGGTGGGTGAAATCAACGCTGATACAATTCAGAGCCTTGCGAAGGTCAAGCAGGTGCAGGCAAGACTCAATCTACCACTGAATATGCTCTCTAGCTTCTGGTATGATCTTAAAACAATTGGTGTAGGGGCTTCAGGGCCTTCTCAGACACCTTTTGATCTCATCTTCAATAATCCGCAATTGTTGGGCAGACAGGCTCCGTATCATCCACAATATCAGGATGCGCATGGGCAGCCGCTCAATCCACTTTATATCGATCCTGTGCTCAAAACGCCCGATGCGAATGGTCGCATTGTTGCCGGGCTACGTGTGAGCCTGGACGATCTAGCTGCGCTCGTTGCCGCCTTTGGCACTAACGGCCAGATGGACTTCACCGTTCAGAATCTCTCTATCCTGTTTCGTCACTCCCAGCTCGCCGCGCTCGTCAGGCTCCCTATCAATCAGTACCTGCTGCTGTTACGCCTCACCAACAAACTCCAGCCAGTGTTTGCTCTTGATGATCTCCTGTACCTTTTTGAGATCGTCGATTGGCTCAGAACTTCAGGTTTTACCGTCTACGAGCTTGATTATATTCTGCATGGAACCATCAGCAACTATGTTGCCAGCAAGTACCAGGATCAGAATATTCCGCCATTTTTGCAATCACTTCAGGCGCTGAGCATCAATCCGCCGCTAGCCTTGACGGTACAAGACATCACCGACTGGACCGGTTTGCTGCAACAACTGAATAATCCGATGCAGCCAGGGCCGAGGCAGAGGATATGGAGCTTGCTGCCGACGAACATACAGCAGATGATTGCACAGACGGTTACAGGCACCACCGCGCTGACAAATCAACAGATGGCGGATTTTATCAGTGCATTGAATACGATCTTGCTGCGTCCAGATTTCTATCAGCAAGCTGCCTTTGCCAGCCTCGCGGTTCCTCAACGGGCCAGAGATCTGCTACAATCGGGCGTGATTCTCTCAGAAAACGAGCTGTTGAAGCTCAACCGTCTATTCCTGGCAGCCGCTTACCCACTGGCGATAGCGCAAAGCGCCGTTGGACAGATCGACGATGAGTGGAAAGAAAGACTCATTCAGCAGCTAGCCACTTTTGTGGGCAGTACGACCGATAGGGTTGAGGCCCTCATGGAAGTGATTGCCCGAAATCTGACCACACCAGCGGGTATACACAGCTATATTGAAGTCTTTATGTATCAATCGCAAGCCGTTGGCAGCCAGACCTACATTCAGCAGGCCCTCATGGCATTATCCAGAGGTCTCGTGCTCGTGGAAAAACTGCAATTGACGAGCACCGAGATTGATAGCGTACGAACCGCGCCTGCATCCTACGGCTTCCCGACAAATCTTCAGCAAATCACCATTGACAATCTGAGAAGTCTTTCCACTTTTAAGCAATTGACGCTCGCCTTTCAGGATACCCAGAATCAACTTATCGGGTACTTTGCCAACCCGGCTCCCGCGACTCTGACCGCCATTACAGGCTGGTCGGAAGAGCAGATCAATGAGGCGGCCACAGGTCATTTTCAAAATATGCCTCAGTTGCTGACATCGGTCGATGGCCTGGCCATGCTCAAAAAAGCTTTTGACCTGAGCGCATCTCTGGGGGTGAACCTCTCTTTTCATGAGCAAATTCTCCCTCTCGCAACGCTGCCTGCACAGGCCAACTGGACGACTTATACCAGCGCCGCCGATGCAGTCATCAACACGGTTAAGGCTAAATATAACAACGATGATTGGGCAAAGGTCAGCGATACGCTCAATGCTACGCTTAATGAGGAAAAGCGGAGCGCGCTGGCTGGCTTTGTCCTGTGGAAGCTTGGCCTGAACAACCTACGTACCCTCACTGAGTACCTGCTGATCGATGTAGAAACGACTGGCTGCGCCTCGATTTCTCTGATCAAGCAAGCGATCCTTTCTATACAAATGTACCTGCAACGCTGTCGTCTGAACCTGGAGCCAGGCGTGACCGCAGTCAATATCCCTGATGTCTGGTGGGAATGGCTCTTGAGCTATGGCATCTGGCAGGCCAATCGTAAAGTCTTCCTGTATCCAGAAAATTACCTCGATCCAGGTCTCAGGAAGAGCAAATCTGATCTTTTTCAAGCACTGGAATCCGAGCTGTTACAATCCCCCATCACGCAAGAGTCGGTCGAAGCGGCATATCAGAGCTACTTCGAAAAGTTCGCAGAGCTGGCAAAGCTGAAAATCGCGGCAAGCTATCGCTGTTTCGTGCCACAATCAGGTGGACAGGATGCTCTTGATACCCTCTTTCTTTTCGCCCGTACTGCCAGTGAGCCTGCAACCTATTATTATCGAGAATGTCAAGATCCAGCCTCCAACGCTCCAACCTGGACGGCCTGGTCCAAAATCGATGTGAACATCAGTGCGGACTATATATCGCCAGTTTTTGCCTTCAACAAGCTTTTTGTCTTCTGGGTGGAGATCACGCAAACCAGACAGTCAGCCGTCAATAATAACCAGACGCAGCATACGACGGTGCAGAAAGCGACCATCAAGTATATCTTCCAGACGGAAAGCAAGAAATGGACGCAACCACAAACGCTCGCCAAAGATGTGATTATCGATGCGACCTCAACCGACCCTACGGTTCCTGATTTTCACATCGATACGGAGAGATTGTTCTGGAAGAAAGCTTACCCACTGGCTATTACCGAAGCAGACACGCAGCAGGAAAAGATTCTGGTGATGTTTGGAGACGTACCGAATCTGCCATCCATGTCTCCAGCGCTGCCTTCGTCTACTCCCGGTCAGGACGCCGACATTACCCAGTTTGATCTGCAACTATACGCGGCCCAGCAGCAAGGATACCTCGCCAATCAAGGAGGAACTCAGGGGTACGGCTCCCGGCTCCCGGCTGTCACACTGAGCAGCGATGCGGCAACAGAGAACAAATTTTTGCTCTTGCCTCAGACCGATTCGAGAAGAACGACCGTGCCAAACGGACTTTCCCAGGCCCGCAATGATCTCGCCGCCGCCTCAGTAAACAACCTGGCCCTTTTCGCTGGAGGGTATGATAGCGGTGGTAGCGGCTTCAGCTCTACTGTGGATATCTATAATGCCGCGAGCGGACAGTGGAGCACCTCTAAACTCTCGCAAGCTCGTACTACGCTCACCGCCACTGCTGTTGGCAACCTGGCTCTTTTCGCTGGTGGTGAGGGGACCAACTTTATGGCTAGCAGTCTAGTAGACATCTATAACGCTACCACAGGACAGTGGAGCACCGCCCAGCTCTCACAGGCTCGTCAGAAGTTTGCCGCTACCTCTGTTAGTAATCTGGCCCTCTTTGCTGGCGGTTTGAACAACAATGCCTCCGGTAACGTTAGCGATGTGGTGGACATCTACAATGCTACGAGCGGGCAATGGAGTACCGCCAAGCTCTCGCAAGCTCGTACCGCCCTCACCGCCACCTCAGTAGGCAATCTAGCCTTTTTCGCCGGAGGTATTCCAACCAATGGGGCGAGCGATGTGGTGGACATCTATAACGCTACCACAGGACAATGGAGTACCGCCAAGCTCTCCCAGCCTCGTAGCCAGTTAGCCGCCACCTCAGTAGGCAACCTGGCGCTTTTTGCCGGAGGTGTTCTTCCCAATGGAGCGAGCGATGTAGTGGACATCTATAATGCCACGAGCGGGCAATGGAGTACCGCCAAACTTTCGCAAACTCGCCTTAGCCCCGCTGCTGCCTCAGCAGGCAATCTGGTTCTTTTCGCCGGAGGTTCCTCTAGCAGCATTGTGGACACCTTTTCACCGATTAATGCTACCTCATCGATCATAGGCGTCATCGACGGTACGACATTTGCGACAAAAACAGTGGACACCGCCTTACATGCCAACTATCTCGCTGATTCGGACCGTTCCTTGCTGAATCATCTGATGGATTACTGGCCGTTAGATGAGGGATCGGGTACAACTATTGATGATCGAGCTG
>DASTZT010000260.1:0-10959 GCA_035764225.1 Ktedonobacteraceae bacterium | reverse complement strand
CCAGGCCGTTGAAGGGGTAGCTGGGAGTCATCGTGTTGTCCTTTCCTCTGCTGAGTCTCTCGATAAATTATATCATGGCATGCGAGGCGCGAGAGGCGTTTATTACTCAGCCTATCTTTCGATGAATTATGTATAAATTGCAGAATTGCGTGTTGTAATTGAATTTCTTGATAATGCGGCGGTGTATCAGGTATAATCCGAAAGAGGTTATCATTATGATTCCCTGCAAAGGGAAGGTGCCAATTTCTTCGGGTAACTTGCTAGCGTCCCTCTTAGACACGTCTCACCAATACATTCGTACATGTCTGTACCAGGCAACCGTATTCAAGGAGGATTTTGGATGAGCACTTTGCAAGTTGGATTCAGACATCGTGTCCTTGAGCACTACCCCAGCAATGCTCAGCGTATCTGGTGCCTCGCGCTGGCCGTCATCGCTACGATTGTCCTCTATTACGAATCGTACGTTCTTCCCTCCGTAGCGCCTCTGGTTTTACATTCCTTCAGCCTTTCCATCTCAACCTACACCCGTCTTCTGTTGCTCAGTAATCTTATCGGAGCGATATCAGCGATTTTTGGCAGTTTGTCAGATCGCATCGGACGCAGCAACCTCATCGTCTATGGATTGCTCGTCACCGCTCTTGGAACGCTAGGGATCTCGCTCACCAACTCATTAGCGGCATTCTTTGGACTCATTGTCGTGTTGGGTTTTATCGAGGGTGTTATTCTGGTCGCCACGCCTGCGCTGGTACGAGACTTCTCTCCGCGCTTTGGACGGGCGCTGGCGATGGGCTTCTGGACCGTTGGCCCTGTGGGCGGAAGCGTCCTGGCGACAGTTACAGCCAGCCGGACCTTGCCTACGTACGGCACATGGCAATCCCAATATGTCTTTGCTGGCATTGTTGGACTGGTCGTTTTCCTGATTTGTTTTCTTTTTATGCGTGAACTCTCTCCAGGCATGCGAGACCAGGTCATGAACTCTGTACAAGAAAAAGATCTGGTCGAAAGCCGTGCCTCCACGATTGATGTCAAACACGCCACCGAACATCCCTGGCGGCAGATGCTGCACCCCAGGTTGCTTATCAGTGCGTTTGGCATTAGCGTTTACTTGCTCATCTACTACGCGGCTGTGGGCTTCTTCCCAATTTATCTGAGTAGCATTTTCAAGTTTACCGTCGCGCAGGCCAATGGATTGGTTGGCGTCTTCTGGATCGTCAACGTCATTGCGGCCATCCTGGTAGGCTTTTTCTCTGACCGTATCCTGGTACGGAAACCGTTTATGCTGTTTGGGGGCTTGAGCACCATCGTCGTCACATGGCTTTTCCTGAGCCGCATTGGGGTGCCCACTGGAAGTGGATTAATGATGATTTTTCTCAGCCTCTTTGGTATCACCATTGCCATTGGGTACGTCACCTGGATGGCAGCGTATACGGAAACGGTTGAGGATATCAACCCGGCTCTTGTTGCCACAGGTCTGGCGGTCGAAGGCTTCATCCTGCGCCTTGTTGTTGTGCTTTCCACTCTGGCGTTCTCGTTTGTGGTTAGCAATCAGGCGGATGGATCGCAGTGGGGAATCTGGTGGTGGGTTTGCATTGGCGGTCTGATCGTCTTTCTTCCCACGATCTTTGTGGCGTCGGGTTACTGGAAACCAGCCCGTGGGCGGGCGTCTGTGCTTGCGCAACAGCAGGGCTAACATCTGAGCGTTACCCTCCTTGCTTGCACGATGCTGCGGAGGAAAATCGCTCTAGAGCCACTGACATGTGATTGAGCCAGGAGGAAGGGCTTGCCCGCCTTTTTTCCTGGCAGTTCTGTTGCCAAAACTCCAGCTGTTCTTGAGAAGAAAACTGCTCAGGGCAGGCTACAAAGGAAACCGCAAAGTCGTGTACTCGCATACTTGCTTCTTTTCTGGTATACTGTCTACTACGGAGCAAGAAGAGATACGTGTGCAGTGTAAGGGATGATGGAAGTGTGTGCAGAAGCACTCGTTTTGAAACAATGGCACCTGATATTCGTGGATATGCGGATGCGGGACGTAGAGCAACGCTCGTGGGTGGATGGCTACTTCATTACCTGCGTTCCCCCTCTGGCTCACTCCCTTTGCCTCCTACCTGATTCTGGAGTTCCCTGTCAGCAGTGCCCTCCGTCAGTGATGCCTCCTTCCCCTCCAGCGAAACGTAGAGAGCGTTCCTTCTTCCTGCGAACTATTGCCTCCTGTTCTCACCTTTTTGTCATTCCTTGCCTATAAGGGAAAAGGAGGAAGTTTATGGCACAACCCCCGTTGCCTCATATCAGCATGACCGGTTTGAACGCCTTCCTTGAAGTCTCGCCTGATGCCCTGGTCGTGATTAATCAGACCGGTATCATTGTGGCCCTCAACACTCAGGCATGCCAGTTGTTCGGCTATGCGCCCGATGATCTGCTGAAACAGCCGCTGGAGGTGCTTCTGCCTGAGCGGTTGCGCATGCTTCATCTACGCCATCGTGACCGCTATCTGCAGGAGCCGCATCTGCGGCCTATGGGCGTCGGATTGGATCTCCTGGGAAGGCGTCGGGACGGCTCAGAGTTTCCCGTGGATGTTAGTTTACGCCCGGTGATGGTTGGCAAGAAACTGCATATCCTCAGCGCCATCCGCGACATGACCGCACAGTATCGCATCCACCAGGAACGCTCTCGGTTGGCTGAGATTACCCGCGTGCAAGCAGAACTGATCAATTTGGCGCGTGATGCTATTGTTGTGCGAGACCTGGCTTCCCGTGTGCTCTCCTGGAATCGGGGGGCAGAGGAACTCTATGGTTGGACGCAGCAGGAAGCCCTGGGCCGGGTGACCCATCAGTTGCTCCAGACGCATTTTCTTGAAAGTCTAACCCATATTCAGGCTCGATTGGAGCTGGATGGCTTCTGGAAGGGGGAACTGGTCCATCGTCGCCGCGACGGACAGATCATTTTTGTCGAAAGTCGTTGGGCGCTTTTGCGCGGCGAGCATGGAGAGCCACAGATGATTTTAGAGATCAACCGGGACATCACCGAGCGTCGTTTGCTCCAACAGGCCCAACAGGTGAGTCAGAGTGTATTGCTCAGTCAATTGCATTTTTTGCAGCAGGTTGTGGATATCTTACCCAATAGCGTCTCTCTGGTGCATGGCCATCAGGCTCGCTTGCTGCTGGGGAACCGGGCAGGGGTTGTCCTGTGGGGGCATCGCTGGCCTGTGGAACAGCCGATGCAGGAGTTTTTAGCCGTTCATGGCATTGAGATTCTCGATCCTCTCGGCCAGCCATTGCCTCAACAGAACTGGGCGACCTTCCGAGCGCTGGGGCAGGAAACCGTGATTCAGCAGCAGGAGATCATCCAGCGAGCGGATGGCACACGGCTTGTGGTCCTGGTCAATTCGGTCCCGCTCCAGGCTCAGCAGCATAGGCATCAGTTCGCGGCAGGACAAGAGGAAGACGATGCCATCGCCCTGGTCGTCCATATCGATGTGACCTTCCTCAAAGAAACCGAGTACCTGAAGGATGAGTTTTTGAGTATCGTAGTCCACGAACTGCATACGCCGCTCGCTGTCCTCAAAGGGGCAATTACGACCTTGCAGGTGCAAACCGCTCGCGGGCATGGTCCGGTACTGGCAGCGTGGCAGTACGAGACGCTGCAAGATATTGAGGCAGCGACCGAGCGTCTCATTGCGCTGACGGAAGATTTGTTTGATGCCACTAAGCTGCAGATCGGACACCTGACCTTACGACCTCAGTCGCTCAATATCGTTGAGTTCGTCAAAAACATTGTAGCACGGATGCAACAAACGACGAGCAAGCATCGCCTGGAACTGCATGTTCCTGGTCCTACACTCAGGGTAGTGATCGATCCTAGCCGCTTCGAACAGATCCTGACGAATCTATTGAGTAATGCCATCAAATATAGCCCTGAAGGAGGACAGGTGGTGGTTACCTTATGGCAGGATGCTGAGAGCTGGGGACTGCGGATTCAGGATCGAGGAATCGGCATTCCCGCCCATCAACAAGCGGTGATCTTTGGACGCTTTATGCGAGCCGATAATGCGCGAGAGTCAGGCATTGCCGGAACTGGATTAGGGTTGTACCTCTGCCGAGCATTAACCGAACTGCAACACGGGCGACTCTGGTTCCAGTCAACGGAGGGAGAAGGCAGCACCTTTTTTTTATCGTTCCCACTTCAGTCTTTTTCCCCTGAGCCGTTGCTACTGGATTCCTAGCATAACAGCCTCACCTTTTGTTGGTAGCTCTTTTGGTCAGGGGGATCGCAAGCTCCCGCAGGTATCTCTTGAGGAGAGCCATAGGGTGCGCTGTGCTGAAAGAGGTTGCCGGGCCGTCCTGGATGGCTCTAGAAAAATCGGCTCCTTGCAGGTTGGCTCCGCGTAGATCAGCTCCTCGAACATCGACGCCGCGCAGATCCACCCCACGCAGATCCGCACCCGCTAACCGGGCTCGGTACAGTGTAGCTGCTGCTCCCTGGTCTTGAAAGATGCATTGACGAAGGTCGGCTCCTTGCAGATCTGCTTCGCGCAAATTTGCTCCAATGAGATTGGCATGAGCGAGTTTGGCCTCACCTAATCCTGCTCGTTTGAGCTGGGCTCCACGCAAATCCGCGTGCTCAAGCCAGGCCCCCTCTAAATGCGTCTGCGAGCAGTTCGTACCTGCCAATCGTGCTCTGCGCAAGTCGGCCCGGCTCAAATCGGCCTGGCTCAAGTCTGCCGCGCACAGATCCGCCCCGGTGAGAATGGCCTGATGCATCGCGATCTGTTTGAGGTCGGCCCCGGCAAAGTAGGCCCCTTCCAGATGCAGGGAGGTTGCATCCAATTCAAAAGGATCATGGATGAGCGCTCGCGCCAGAGGGAACGCCTTCCTCACTACCTCGATAAGTTCTTGACGCAAAACCTGAGTGTCCTGACCAGCCGATGGCCCGGTCGGGATGAGCCGTAAAGAGGCCACTGCCAGATGGAAAGCGTGGACCGCAAGCCAACCGCGTTCCGTTTCTAAGCATGTCTTGAGCGCAACGGCTGCCATCGTTTGGGTTTCGATGTGCCCACTCTTCAACTCAGTGATGACGCTATCAATCCTCTGCTGCTTGCGATCCTCGCACTTGAGCAAGTTCTCCTGGTGCCTACGCCATGCGCGGAAAATGGCACCAAGAGCAACCGTGATCGCAGGAAGCAGGGCGGATAACAAGGCCATGCCGTTCTGCCATAGCCACCCTCTCCAATCCATGAAACTCATTCCCTTTCCACATCATGCCCCGGCACTTTTTCTGAGGCGTTGCCCAATGACGGCTGGTTATCCTCCTACCAGACTAAGAGAGAAACACATACGGTCCAATATCGTAACGTGTGGTTCCCCCTGGGGGACGCACATTGCCGTCATAGTCCAGGGACAGTGCTCCGGTCGCTGTCCCTGCCCCGATGCAAGGACTGCCCGTTGCCAGGTGATAATTGCCAGTGCCATTGGCCTGATAATTCACAAATTGGGGATTGACCGAAAGCGTTCCCTGGGCAAGGAGTCCGTTTTGCAAGAGGATATTCGCACTCTGTCCATAGGTGCAGTTCTCCAGGTATTGGTTATGTATGCCTGTATTGCCGTACTCGCGAATGCCGTAATTGCAGTTATTATAGACAATATTATCACTGACCGTCGTGTAATCGTTGCTCGTGGCCCAGCGATTGGTACCATCATTGCCAACGAGGATGCCTCCTGTTCGGCAGGCGAAGACCAGGTTGTCGGACAGGATGTTATGGGTAGCGGCATGCCAAAGATGCACGCCATAGCCAGCAATGCCGTAGACCAGATTGTTAGCAATCGTTCCCCCAGTGCAGGTGTGATAGATGCCGTGGACAATGGGGCAGCTGCTTTGGGGGCCAATATTGCAGACAATGTTACTAATGACATCAACGTTGGATTGCTGAGAGCCACTACAGTAGCCTCCCTGATAGATGCCTGCGCCTCCAGCGGTTGGGCAACAGGTGAGCAGGATATCGTGGATGTGGTTCTTGCGAATGGAAACAAAGGAACCATAATTATTGATGCCATGCGTGCCGCTGCTTAATCCCATTGTAATATCAAAGCCAACGATATCAACGTAATTGCCCTGGTTGTACCAGGCGTCATTGCTGTTGCCGACAATTTTGGCTGCCCAGGGGGTGTCGGAAATGTAGGTGATGTGGGCAGCTGCGCTACCGCTGGTATAGGTCTCCACCGATGTGGAGTACGTTCCCGCTGCAACATGGACGGTATCGCCCGCGACACAGCGGGTGGCGGCATACGTAATCGTTGCAAAGGGTTGAGTTTGAGTTCCAGGATTTGTGTTGTTGCCTGTAGGAGCAACATAGTAGTGTACCATCTCTTCCACCTTCTCGTTCATCTGCGACATACTTTTGATAGTTTTTTTGTGCTTCACCGAGCTGCCCCAATGAAACTATAAGTAGTATAAGGATTGTATATCTCAAGAAACTCTCGAAATGCCTGAATTTTCTTACAGAAGCCTCACGACTGATCAGGATAGATCTGCGTGTAGTCTGGTCAAAGCAGCAATCGTCTTGCGCCATAAGGGCTATTTTAGAGATAAATAAAATAAAGATGTAATTTTCGCAAAACACTTTATTTTTGTGCTATAATTAAAGAAAACGTTTTTTCATGCTATAGAAGCACATAACTCTTCAGAAAACTGCTAAAAAAGGAGAAGGCTGTATGAGTACACCGCAAAAGTCTCTTGGCGAGAACTATGATCCCTTTGGTCGAGATCTGGAGAATCCCTATGCGTTGTATGCACAGTTGCGGCGTGAGGAACCGATCACGTTTAGCCCTGTTCTCAATGCATATCTTGTCTCGCGCTATGATGATGTTCGCTTGATTTTGTCTCAACCCGATCTCTTTTCCTCCAAAGATACCATTAACCCCGTTATTGATTTTTGTCCCCAGGCTCTTGCCGAACTGAGCAAGGGCTATCCACCTGTGCCCACCTTTATCAATAGCGATGGTTCGGAGCATACACGCTTTCGTGAGCCGATACAGAAAGCCCTTGCCCCAGGCCGTATTCGTGTCCTTGAGCCTTTTATTCGTCAACGAATTACTGAAATGCTGGATAGCTTTCTCGACGATGGACATGCCGAGATCATTTCCCAGTTTGCTTACCCGCTACCTCTTGAGGTGATCCTGCTACTGCTTGGGATACCCAAAGAAGAGATGACGCAGGTCAAACGCTGGTGTGACGATTGGATTGCCTTACTACTCTCTCCGTTGCCTGAAGAAAAGCAGGTGCCGTGTGCTCGCAGTGTGGTGAGCCTGAACCATTACATTATTTCCCTCGTGCGCGAGCGACAACATGCACCACAGGCTGATGTGATTACCAGTTTGATCGAGACCCCGCCGGGGCAAAAGCCCTTCTCCGAGGCAGAACTGATCTCTACCATCATGGGGCTGATTATTGCGGGTCACGAGACGATTACTCGTCTAATTGGCAATGGGCTGGTGCTTTTGCTGGAAGAGCCAGAACGCTGGCGCAGGCTGTGTGAGCACCCGGAATATATTCCCCAGGTGATTGAAGAGATATTGCGCTATCATGGTCCGGTGCGCGGCTTTATGCGTACGACGACGCGCCCGACCACTCTGGCAGGCATCGCAATGCCGGAGGGAACGAAGCTCTTCCTCATCTACGGTTCAGCCAATCGTGACGAGGAACGTTTCCCAGACGCAGAGGACTTCCAGATGCAGCGCAAGCCCAATCATCATCTAGGGTTTGGGCATGGGGTTCACTTTTGCGTCGGGGCTCCGCTTGCCCGTTTAGAGGGGCGTCTGATGTTTGAAGCGTTAACGCAACGCTTTCCCGGCCTGCGCCTGGCCCCCCAGCAAGAGCTTGCCCATAACCCTGATCTCATCAACTACGGTTATCAACGTGTTGAAGTCGTGTGGTAATGTTGGACGATGAGGAACGTTGGGAACGATACTTTTATGTATTAAAGAAGGAAATCATCCATGTGCTCGTGCCTCGTGTATATAGCTCTATCAGGTCAGTGAATGCTCTACTGGCTGCCTCGTCTGTCTAACAGACGAACATTACAGATAAAGCGAAGGGATGTGACTGAGTTGAGTCGAATGATGCTCCATCAATTCAGGCATGAGGTTCTTTGACCCTCCTCGTATCCTCCTCGATCAGAATTGACATCAGGATGGTTCTGTGCGTAATCTTCAGATATTGAACAAAGGAGATGGGAGCGGGGGACAAACCGCAAAAGATCATCCACATATCTGAAATTGAGAAGAGGAGGAACAGCATGAGCGGAACAACAACAGCAAGTGGTCATCCTCAGCAGCCAGCAGCGCCGGAACCAAAGATCCGGCGTCGTGAAGACCCGGTGTTAATCACCGGCAGGGGGCAGTACGTGGGCGATATTCGTCGTCCAGGCATGCTCTTTATCAGTTTTGTGCGTAGTCTTTATCCCCATGCTCGCATTATAGCAATCAATGTCCAGCAGGCGCAGAACCATCCGGGTGTGGTAGCGGTAGTGACGGGAGCGGACACGGCACATCTGGGTGAGCTGCTCACAAATTTATTTCCAGGTTCGGCATGGGTGCCACAGCCTCCTATGGCGCGTGAAGAGGTTAATTTTGCCGGTGAGCCAGTGGCGGCGGTAGTGGCCGAGAGCGAGACAGCAGCATTCGAGGCTGCCGAACTGGTTGATGTCGATTACGAGGTGTTGCCCTCTGTGGGAGGACTCGATGCCGCGCTGCAAAAGGATGGGCCGAAGATCGGCAATGAGCAGAGCAATATCGTTGTCACTAGAGAAAAGACGATAGGCGATGTCGAGGCAGGATTCGCTCAGGCTGATAAGATTGTCTCGTTGTACCTGCGGCAACCACGCCTGGCGCTGGTGCCAATGGAGCCGCGCGGGATTGTCGCTGAAGGGCATGCTGATGGGACGCTCTCGGTCTGGATCTCCAGTCAGTCGATCTGGTTGGCGCGTGTCCAACTAATGACGACGCTGCACATGGCACCAACGGACATCAAAATCACCGTTCCCCATGTTGGGGGAGCTTTTGGCGGCAAAACCCGGCTCAGTGGGGAAGAGGTCGTGACGGCATTCATGGCGCAAAAGTTGCAACGACCTGTACGCTGGCTGGAGAGTCGCGAGGACAATATCGTCACGATGAATCATGGTCGTGGCCTGCATGCCGACATCCAGGCCGCCGTGCGCAAGGATGGGACGGTGCTGGCGCTCAAGGCCGAGTTTTTTGCTGATCTGGGTGGCTATCCCGGCGATTATAGCATCCTCAGTGTCGATTCAACTGCCGGGATGATCTCCGGCACGTATGCGATCCCGGCCATTTCCACAATTGTCAATGCCGTGAAGACCAATGCCGTCCCCACTGGCCCCTATCGAGGAGCTGGACGACCGGAAGCCTGTTATTGTATTGAGCGCACGATGGATGCCATTGCCCACGAACTTTCTCTCGATCCCGTTGAAGTGCGCAGGCGCAACCTGATCCCCAAAGAAGCCTTCCCCTACACGACCGCTACCAACACGACCTATGATTCCGGGGCATACGCCTATGCCCTTGATACGCTCCTGACCGCCGCCAACTACCAGCAACTGCGTGCTGAGCAGGCTCGTTTACGCGCACAGGGTCGGTGTGTTGGAGTCGGACTTTGCGTCTATATCGAGAGCACGGCGATGGGGGGACAGGGGATGAGCGGTCAGCCTGATAGTGGACAGGTACGCATTTCGCCTGAAGGCAAGATTCTCGTCGAGAGCGCGTCGGTCGATAGTGGGCAAGGTCATGCCACTTCATTTGCTGCCATTGTCGCCCAGGAGTTCGCGGTTCCTCTTGAGCAGGTTGAAGTCTACATCGGCGATACGCCCAATAGCCATTCGCTCGCTACCTTTGCCAGCCGCAGCATGGGAGTTGGAGGCGTCGCGCTCAAGCTCTCCGCTCAGGCGGTCAAAAACCAGCTGCTCAAATTGGCTTCGCATCTGCTCGAAGTGGGCGAGAGCGACCTTGAACTACGCGAGGGATCTGTGCAGGTCTCCGGCGTGCCTGGTAAAGCGTACACCTTTGCCCAACTGGCGAGTATTGCCGAGAACCCCGTGCAGAAGGAGCAGTTTCCCGATGACCTGCAGAAAGAATTGCTCAAAGGGCTATGCAGCATGCAGGGCTTCGAGCCAGCAGATTTATCGTATCCCTTTGGGGCGCACCTGGTTGTCGTAGAGGTAGACCCTGAGACTGGCGAAGTGGCTATCCAACGTTATGTCGCGGTAGACGATTACGGTCATGTGCTTATTCCCACGCTGGTAGAGGGTCAGACACACGGGGCCATTACGCAGGGCATCGGTCAGGCCCTGTTTGAACAGATGGCCTATGATGAGAGCGGTCGCGTGCTCAGCGCGACCCTGATGGACTACGCGGTTCCCCTCGCCAAAGAGCTGCCTCCCTACGAGCTTGTGCTCACGGAAACGCCCAGCCCGCTCAACGTTCTCGGAGTGAAGGGAGCTGGTGAGGCTGGCACGGTCGCGGCTCCTGCTGCTGTTGCCAATGCTGTGCTTGATGCGCTGCATCCTCTGGGAGTCACAACCCTGGACGTACCGTTGACGCCGCACAATGTCTGGCAGGCCATCCATCAAGCCAGAGCGTGAGCCAGTTAGTCTCATACCGACAAAAACAGGAGGCATGATGCACCTTTCAGAGTATCGCGAGTACGATGCGGTTGGTCTCGCGCATCTGATAAAAAGCGGACAAGTTTCGGCTCAGGAAGTACAACAGCTCGCTCGTGAGGCGATTTTGGCCGTCAATCCGAGCCTGAACGCTCTCGTGGGAGGGCTGTTTGAGGAAGCGTTGCCCTCTTCGACCACCGGGCCTTTTGCCGGAGTTCCCTTCGCGATCAAAGATCTCGCTCTCCATGCAGCGGGTATCAAGACGGGCGCGGGGTCACGGTTGGCCGGTGAGGGAA
>DASTZT010000259.1:0-6398 GCA_035764225.1 Ktedonobacteraceae bacterium | reverse complement strand
ACTGGCCCGCCTATTTTGCGGGCAATAGTTTCGGCCTCTTCTGGTGTCGTCGCTACGCTTCCAGCGTCAAGCGGAATGCCGTAACGTGCCAGAATATCTTTGGCCTGATATTCATGGATTTTCACTAAAATATGCTGCCTTTCAAAACGTATTCAAACGCATTGATTTCTGCACACCTATGCAGTACACCGCACGTAGACCAGCTACGTGTGTGGCCCCAGCCGGGCAAGGAACCGCTGATAAATATTGATCGCGCCATTCTCATCACGATCTATCACCAGCCCGCAGTTCCCACAGCGATACGTTCGTTGCCATAACGGCATGTCTTGTTTGCGTTTGCAACGATGGCACATCTTGGTCGTATCGCGTTCATCGAGAATATACAATTCTTTCCCAAAGCGCAGACACTTGTACTCAAGCATCTGTACAAAGCTGTAGAGGCCCCAATCATTATACACCATCCGGTTGCGGATCTGCCGCTTCCGTCGCTCTTTGGGACTCTCGTCCTCCTGTTTCTTGATGACCATCTGCCGTTGGGAAAGATCGCCCATGACCACAGCTCTTTCAGCCAGTCGGCCCGCGATGAAATGGGATGCTTTGTGCAGACAGTCTCGCTGTTTGTTGCGTCTCTCAGCAGAAACGCGTTTGTAGACCTTTGAGAGATAAATGTATCGGCGTGATTTCTTCTTGCATTTATCGCGCTTAGACCGGATTTTATCCAGCTGCCTATTGTACCAGCGATAGCCTTTGAACCCACCAATGTGGTAAAAACGCCCGTGATCGGTATAACCTGTGGCTAAGGTTTTTATCCCTAGATCAAAGGCGACGATTCCATGCTGGGACACCTGTTGCTCTGCCTGTTCATACACAAATGAGCAAGAATAGTTGCTTCGTGCATCGCGAGAAACGGCTACTTCTCGAAAATGCTCTGGTGGTGCTTCGGTGAGCTTGGCTCGAATATTGGGAGAGCGTTTCGGTCCCCAATTACGTCCGCCTCCCGTGGGAAGGATGATGGTATTGCCTTCAACAACTAGATACATTGCCGGATAGCACAGGGTAAAGAACTGATGGCGTGGCTTGAACCGGGGAAAGCCTGGTTTCTCGGCTCCGGCAGCGACCCGCTTGAAAAAGGCTTGCATGGCTTTATCGATGCGAAAGTACACTTCCGCGAGCAGCTTGCCATAGACAAAGCGCAAGTCAGGGTCATAGGCTTTACTCTCCCTGAGCGACTTCTTCGCCCGTTCGAGGTTCCAGCGTTCCCCGTTGCGTAATTTGCTGATCCACCAGTTGTACAGCCCGCGACACTTACCTTGCATGAACTCTAAGGCTTCCGTCTCTTGCTCGTTGACCTCAATCCTGATTTTCTTGCTCAGCAGCATTCTGCTTGCCCTCTTTCCAATAATGCGTACAACCAGAATGTCCCGGTTGCACGCTTCCTATATCACAGAACCGGTTGCACTAAAAGCTGGCGAGCAGCAATACTACCAGGATTAAGAGGGCAAACATAGCCAAGCTCTTTGATGCTCGCTGTTTCAACTGCGCATTGTTCTTCGAGGGTCCAGGGAAAGAGCGATCCGCTCAGTTCGCCTAAGATCCCCCCGATAGCAAAGCGAACGGTGCGTGAGGCATCCTGATAGGTGTCGTACTCTTGAGCCAGTTCGTTCAACCGTTCGAGCAAGCGTTCCTCTGTCCAGTGCCACTCCTGCTCACTGTCAGCCTCAGTGAAGTAGAATTCTCGACCTGCTCGGTAGCCACGGATGACCTCCTCGTCCTCAAGCATGACTAGGGTGCTCACATCAGGCCGGACGGAGCCACTGGACGGAGATAACACGCTGCCGTGGATTTCCCCTAGCACTAATCCGAAATGGGCGTAAAGCTGCTGCTGGGATTGTCCATCGAAGAGGTGAAGAACGTTTCGGGCAAGCATGAACATATCCACAAGATACAAATCGTGCAAGGGAGTGGGCAATTCTTCTTGTTCTTCAAACAGGGCATAAGCAAGGCCCTGCTCATACCGCTCACGAAAGATGGCATATTCCATACTCATCAACGGGGTAATATGGAGGCGGCGGAGTGCCTCACGATGTGCTGTTGCCATGACACAAGCTCCTGGGTTGACAACCGACCCTTGTCCAGGCATAATGCCTGAGAGGGTCTAGGTACGTTTCACATGGACTAGACCTTCACCGCTGACGGGTGTGTTACAGCACGCCCATCAGCACGCTCGCTAGAACCTCTGAAATAGCTCTCACTCACCGATATTCCAGTCGATATCATCGATAGTGAGTTCAGGAAGTCCTTGTTGGGATCTCACACTATTCAAAGCTTTCAGAATGGCATAGGCAGTTAATAGTCGCATAGGCCGACCTTTCTCTGCCTCAACAATCGTTGGCTTGGAGACTCCTGAGAGATCCGAGAGTGCTTGTTGAGACAAGCCTAAACTTGCCCTAACACGCTTCAATTTTACTTTAGACATACAAAGCCTCTTAAAACTGCCTTTTTATAACCGGCATTATCTAAAGTTTACCATAGATGTCTGTGGAATGTCAAGTATAATGGCTGCAAGGAGGCGAGATACTTCGTTTCCGCGCTCCTGAGCGAAGCTAGATGCGTAAGCAGCGTTGGTCGGCTGGATAGCAAGACACGGTAGTGTCGTTGGAGCGCGGAACGTTTCGAGGTACAGGATCATGGTCAATGCTAGCACTATCTACCACAGAGTGTCAAGGATAGGAGAGCGATTTTCTCCGCCTTTACATGGCCTAGACAATCAAACTCAGCAGATCTTTCAGCCCGTGGATAATGATACACGCCCACAAAGACCCTGAACGCTTCAATACAAAGCACAGAATGCAGGCGAACACAAAGATGTATAGACCGGCAGACAGGAAATACAAGGGTGACTTGCCAATACTGATCCAGTAAGGAAAATGCAGACACACAAACAAAAACGAGCTGAGGAGGCTGGCTTGCCAGAAACCCATAAATTCATTCAACTTCTGGAATACCAGTCCCCTCATAGGGATCTCTTCAAAAAAGCCTACCAGGATAATCATGTTGAGCCAGGTGTCAAAACCTAAGTGGTTGAATGGAAGCCCTTGAAAAAAATGACGGTAGCTTATTGCTAAAGTGAACCAGATGCATCCTGCTAAAGCCCAGAGCAGGCCTTTGCCTATATTAGCGGTCAATTTTAAGTAGGCTAGCGGATTACACTGGTTCACATAGGTAATATAGAGCAAGAGCAGTATGATCCGAAAAATAGCTCTCCATAGCAGACCGATAAAATCTGCCAGGTAGGATTATTGATGTGATGTGTGACGTAGGGATCTATAACAAAGTTGGACATAACGGTGGAAGCGAACAAAAGAAGAATATAGGCAACGAACAAGGGAACTGCTAAACTTCTAGTTCTTGCAAGGAACATCAATAATACCTTCCTCTTGGTAAATAGTGGTTTTTGTACAGAAAGTGACGAATTTCCCTCTATATTCGATGGTATAAAGAAAAGGGGAAATATGCAATGTTTTTTAGCCGCTTGACTCACCCACATCTTTCACCCCGACGCTATCTCCTTGTTTTACTGGCATCTCTTTTCGCTTGCCTCTTGCTCCTGCTTTCCTTCATTCACCTCATATTTCCACAACGGAATGGCTTGTTGGCAATAACACAGGTTTTTGCTCCTTACCTTTTCCTTCCTCTGCTCGTACTGCTCCCACTACTTGTTATGCGCCATACCATGATTTTCAAGATAATGCTTGCTGCCTGTCTGCTTGTCTTCTCTCTCCGCTTTTCCCCTCATGTTTCTCTTTTTCCTCCTTCCGCTCCTGACGCTCACCAACAGGTTACTGTTCTCGACTGGAATATGGAAATTGGGCATTCCCACGATGCTGTTCTTCTCCAACTTTTAAAAGCAAAACACCCCTCTCTAGTGACATTGCAAGAAGTCGATAGCCATGATACATTTGCTGCATCTACAGAGTTGCTTCGCCTCTATCCTTATCAACTTGTGCGGCCTATTACTCAAGTACCCGCTAATATAGCTTTGCTGAGCAGCTATCCTATTTTAGAGCATGGCATCCTCAAGACGAACGATGGAGTCTGGGACGAGCCGCAAGCGCAGGTCCTGTGGGCTCGTCTCGATCTTGGCTCTGCTCATACGCTTGTAATCGTTGTTGGTCATCCCGTTTCAGCTATCAATGCAGTTCCCAACTGCTACTTCTGCTCCAATCGACGTGATGCCCAGCTTCGCTCTCTCAACACGTTTGTCACCTCTTTTATTAAGCGTGGGGATGCTGTTCTGCTTGTCGGCGATATGAATGTAACTGATCGCGAGCCTGGGTATCATGAACTCACAACCGGGTTAAAGGATTCGTTCACGCAGGTAGGCTTTGGTAGTGGGCATTCCTGGGGATTTCACCGCTTCAATCCAGTCTGGCCGCTTCTACGTATTGATTATATGCTTGCTAGCCCCCGTGTTGCTCCTCTGGCTCTCGATGTCGATTGTGCTCCGCGTGGCAGTGATCACTGCGTGCTTACAGGGCGCTTCGGGCTTCCATAGTCCTTTATCGAAAAACTTGCGTCTATCCTTGCAATTGCGATGATACAGCAGGGGTGGAATCGTTTCTCAGGAAATACAAGGACACTTCCGGGTCATTTCTCGGAAGTGTCTTTGGCTGAGAGGGAATTGCTCATCAAAGAGGCTAAGCAGGCGAACTTTTAAAGGTTAAGCCGTTGTCTGTGTCATATGCGCTCGTCTGCGTTTGCGCACAAACCGGATGGCAATTGCGACCACGCTCAGAATAGCGACGAGCAGTAGCGTAACCTCTGGCGTTCCTAAGGGCAACGCGGGGAGCCATGCGGGCAGTTCATTAGCTCGCGCGATCTGACCATCCACCACCGCCATTGGCGCAGTGCCGAAGGGAGCCAGGCGGATCACACCAGATTTGCTCACGCCCATATCGTAGGTAACGGTAGAACTGGGAGCGTTCAGGCTCAGGTAGGTCAGCCAGCTATCCTTGCGTACCCAGCTCATATTGCGGTCGGTCGAGAGGTCATGATAGAGCTGGTCGGACAATTGCTCCTGGGCTGCCACTGTGAAGCCCGAAGCGCCAGGAATATTGCTGTTGACGGAGGATTGGCCAATTTTGGCAGTAAGATCAGAGGTATAGACGGGCATATCGGTTAAGAGGTAGAGATCGGCCTGGACCTGTTGTCCATCGAGTGCCAACACTTCCAGCGGAATCCAGGGATGGGCAGTTTTCATCGTAATCAGTAGCGGTACGCCATCGCCGGTAATCTGGTGACGAGCTTTGGCGGCGGAGGTATCGTATTTCGCGGCCATAAAAATTGGGCTGCCTTTAGCATAGGTCAGGAGATGTTCGCGGGTATCATTGTCCAGGTAGAAGCCATTATGGTATGCCCAGGTCACGACCTCATCGCCACTGCCGCGAACGACGGTGATATTGAGCGCCTCGACCTGCACCTGCTGGAGCACCTGGGCGCTGGGGCTTGCGGCCTGTAATGCGAAGGGACCATCATCGACGATTGGATGAGTTTCGCGGAAGAGGCGTTGCAGCGTCCAGGCTCCTCCAGCCTCAATTTTGAGCGGGACAGCCGGGAGTGGGACGATCCAGCCGACGTTAGAAGCCTCGCCCTGGTAGCTAAAGCTCGTCAAGTAATGTTCAATACCGTCATGCCATGCCACCAACGTCGCCGCATTTTGCAATCGGACATCCCCATCAGGGGCGATCAAGCCACCACAGGCAAAGGCCGATGGTGCCTGTAAGATGAGAAGAGCAAGAACGAACAGAGGGATCATTAGAAGTTTCTTACGCATAGTAAATTCTCCTTTTTACTGCCTTTTTGCAGAGTTCATTCAAAATGACGTTATGTGAGTTAGAAAAGTTCCCACCTCTGTACCTTTGACACTGCTCTATACAACTTGACATATTCTTCGAAAATGTTATACTACTTCAATAGATGGAGGGTAGGCATTAGATTATTATATGCAAATTTATGTATAAAAGGAGCGACAGAATGAGCGATGTGCTTCAATTCCCGACTACTCATATGAGTGAAAAAGCACGGGTAATACATAATGAGACTTCCAATCTCACCGATCAGACCCTTTCCCACATACAACAGATCCAACAACATCACGCCAGCTTGCCTGGCTCCATGCAAGGCCCTTTCGGAGATTTTATTTCCATCCTACAACAACACATGTCAAACGGGCAGAGCCTCCGTGAACAAATTGGCACGCTACTTGGCAACGCTGCTCATGCTGCTAGTGGAACGGATGGAAGCATTGCCGACAGTTTTACTGGTTTTGAAAACTCGGCACCTCACTAGCTTCGGTAGATTTCAAATTGAGTCAAACAGTTGCTACGCGTTGATTCACT
>DASTZT010000258.1:0-18811 GCA_035764225.1 Ktedonobacteraceae bacterium | reverse complement strand
TACAGCCGCCAGCACGTCGAGTTGACTGCCGCGGCGTCGGCGAGTGATGTTTTTCGTTGTGCCTGAATTCGTGCCAGCACGTCTGGTCGGTCAGCCAGAAACATCTCGACGGGCTGATTGGCTTTCGCTTCGTTGCACGTCCGGCACGCGATGACCAGATTGGAAATTCGATTACTCCCTCCACGCGAGCGTGGGTGAACGTGGTCGATCTCAAGCCGGGTTGCCGAGGCCTGACAGTACGCGCACTGATGCTGCCACTTCAGCAGGAGATACTCTTTGATCTCCGCTTCAAACAAGGTGCCGTGTTGATATTCCTGGCCCTGGATGGCTGGATTCTGCAACATTGCCATGTCAAAACGCACCAATTCTTGCGAGATGGTTCCTATGGGGCACCACCGCCGCAAGCGTTTGACCCAGGTGAGCACGTTTTGCACTCGCGAAAACAGGGAAGGGGCTAACCAACCTGGCGGGTGCCGACGGTTGGCAAATCGCGCTGGCCGGTATTGGGTGTGTCGGCATCGACGACCGTGCCGGACAGCCGCGCGTTGCAGGAGATTCTTTCTCACCTGGTTCCCTCGATGAGTGATCTCGGCAGCCCAGACAACTTCGCCTGTGGTATCGTTGACGACCGCCAGGCCGGTGGTTTTTGCCCCAGGGTCAAGTTTGAGTCGTAACGGAGCCATCTGAGCGTCTGGCTTTGGCTCCTTCAAGATTAAGACAAAGGGACATCTGCGCAGTACTGCCGCCTTCCCCTGCGTCAGCAAGATCCGTGCGCGAGCAGCGGTACAGGGCATGAGTGGCCGCTTTGCGGCATCCACCACCACTACCTTTGACATGCATCCAACTCCTTTCGGAGACCCCGGTAAAGGGGGAACGCTCTCTGGCACCGAATACCAGAGAGGTAACGTTTTCCTCGCCCACGTTATAGAAGGGTTTCAAATACCATCCACACTGGCTCTGCTTCCCCGTTCACCTGTTTAATGGATAGCCGCAGAGCGGCAGACTGGAAAAGCCATCTGCCGGTGCCTATACATTCCTTCCTAACGGCTCCTGCCTCCGAAAAGACAGGGAGCTGCTCAGCATTGAGGCATGCTCATCGCATGCCCCGCGCATTCAGCGCTGGGGTCGCTGACTACTATCTCCAGATGGGCAAGCGAGGACTGACACACGGTCCCGCCCTGACATATTGACCCCTGTAATGGTACGCCAAATGGCCAGGGTTGTCAACTAAGCTGGTTAATTGTTCCTTTTCGCTATTGATGTAGCTGATGGAGTTTTTCCTCCGCGAACCATAAAGCTTCATCCTTGGAATGGATCAACCCTTCAGCCTGCGCTTCCGCTATTTGTTCAAGCAATGTGCCTATAATCGGCCCTCGTTCCAGGTTCAGGCGACGAATCAGCTCCTCCGGCTGGATCAGGCGTGGGGGAAGAATGCTATCGCGTTCGCAAATGTAGCGAGTGAGCAAGAGCCGCGTGGTTGCGAGATGGCGCGTCCATGCCGACGTGAGTGGCGCGGGTCCACGCATTGCCAGATGATCGGCCAGAGCGATCAGAATCACGTTGATGCCAGTGGGACCGAGATCGACAAAGAAGCGGCGGGTGGCGCGGATGGTGAGCGTGTCGTTGCTCAATTGTCCTGGTCGCATATGATGGGCCACCACCTGCTGCACCAGACGACGATCATGTGTGCTGGTGCTCAAACGCTGCATCATGCGCTGAGCCAGCGGCACTCCTTCCTGAGGATGGTGGTAGAAGTGGATATGGCCCTCAGCGTCGAGTGTGTATGTGACTGTTTTGCCGATATCGTGGAGAAGAGCGGCCATTTTCATCGGCGGCGCGGCCAGCGTACTCCATTGGAAAATGCCTTGCTTTTCGGCTTCCTGTAGTAATGCCTGGAGCTGTGCCAGCTCTCCCTGGCCGCTCGGATCTAGCGGCGAATGTCGTAGCTGCCCCGGCTCCTGTTGCAAGAGGGTCGCTAACAGCTCAAAGAAGTGGACGGTTTCCAGCGAGTGTTCCAGCACATCCCAGTAATGCAGGCTGGGCTGAGGCATACCGCGAGCAGGGATAAATTCGGGGAAGAGCGTCATAAAGAGATCATGCTGATCCAGGAAACGCAGACGGTCTGTGGCTCCTTCTGGCTTCAGAATAGCATATAGCTCATCGTGAATGCGCTCAGAGGCAGCTCGCGGCAGCAGTGAGGCATCGCGGGTGAGCATCTTTGCGGTGTGGGGCGCGATGGAGAGCTGGTAGCGTGCCATCAAGCGAACGGCGCGTAGCATACGCAGTGTATCGTGCTGGAAAACCGTGTCGTTGACGGCCTTGAGCTGACGTGCTTCGAGGTCAGCGGCTCCAAGCAGAGGATCGATCAGGGCCAGGGCGTCTCCTGACGTGAGGTGTTGGATCACATTATCGAGCAGGATCGCCATCGCATTAAGCGTAAAATCGCGCCCTTGCAGATCCTCCTCGATAGAGTTCCCGTTGAGAGGAGCGATATCAAGCGTCAGCTCTTGCTGATCGCGTTTGACCACAATGCGGCTGGCTTTATCATGCATATGAGCATAATAGCCGCCTAAAGCATTGGCGAGACGGCGTGCCAGCTTGGGAGCATCGCCATCGGTAGAGATATCCCAATCAGCGCAAGGCTCGTCTAGCAGCAGGTTGCGCACGGAGCCGCCGACCAGATAAGCTTGTTGCCCATGATCGCGAAAGTATACTGCGCTTTGTTGTAAAAGATGGAGCGTCCAGCTATCCAGAGAATATTTTCCTATGCTCATACTTTTATTGTTTATCACTCACTGATATTGCTAGCCATTCCTGATTGTTGGCGTTCCTCTGGATATTATAGTATGCAAAACTAGGTTTGAAAATAGAGCGTTTTATGATAGGGTTGTGAGCCTAAAGAGATTTATGCCAGCCTTTGCTGCTTCTTTTTATATGCTCTCAATGCTTTAATGTAATCCTCTGTAAATTTATTCGCTGTTTCTTGTATCTTTAGTTCAAAGGGAACTATATGAGGCTCTGTACCTGGCAGGTTCATTGGCTTCATGCCTATCCGACGACAAATATGTATTCCTTCCCTCGTACTTGCTAGCGCATAGACCCCCTCTATTTCTATACCCTGCTTGCCTAGATTATGAAGGTAAGTAAGCATTTTTCCTAGTAAGTGTACGGATGCTTGCTTAATATTCTGATCGGCTGCTAGATCCCCAATATACATGTCAAAAGGTTTTCCCGGTTCTAAAGGTGCGTACTGCTCTATAGGTATATGACGTAACCGGATTTTTCTGCTCAAGACTTCCATAATGAGTTCATGATGAAGAGGGTGAGTAGTGAAGTATCCGATAATTTCTCCTCTATGGAAAAGGATATGGCCTACTTCTAAATAGGGATTTTTGAACCAATTTGTAAAGATTTCGGCAGGCGTGCCGTATCCTCCTACTTTTTCAAAGGAATATTCACTGAACTTACTTAGGGCTATTGCATCATCGGGTCTTGCGACTCTGAATACATATTCCCGTTGACCTTCGTCGTAGCTTACAATCAAACCTTAGCTTCCCAGGTACAAGCACAAAACCGAGGGGAGGAATGTCCTTATTTACACCATTCAGGCAATAAACAAACGAGGGCTGAAACAAGGATGCATTCAACCTTCGATGCTGCCCATTAAGGTGGAAACAAAGCAAAAAGGCATTCAGCAAGTGCGTATCGTTCCCCGAAAAGGGTATTATGTGGTCGAAGTGGTATATAGCAAAGAGCCTATCCAGGCCGACGTTGATCCCTCTTTCTGCGTAGCCATTGATCTTGGTGTGACAAATTTAGCGGCGATAACATCAAACCGTGCAGGGTTTATCCCTCGATTGGTTAACGGTCGAACGCTCAAAGCCATGAATCAATGGTATAATAAGCGCATGAAAGCTTTGAAATTGTGCCTTCCTAAAGCAGAGCGAGAGCATGTCACCAAACAGATGGAGCGTATCACCAACAAACGCAACCGTCAGGTTAACCACTATCTGCATGCTGCCAGTAAAGCGATTATCGACCTGATGGTCAAGGAAGGCGCGGGCACTCTCATCATCGGCAAAAATCCGCTCTGGAAGCAGGAAGTACGCATGGGAAGAAGGAACAATCAGAACTTTGTGAGCATTCCGCATGCACAATTCATTGATATGATTGTATATAAGGCATCGCTCGTCGGCATTCAGGTCGAAGTACAGGAAGAGAGCTATACCTCACAAGCGAGCTTTCTGGACCTGGACCCAATTCCGACATACAAGTCTGATGATGAGACGGAATACACCTTTAGCGGCAAGCGCATCGGACGGAGAAATCGCTTGTATCGCACTAAAGACGGACGCAAGATTTGTGCGGATGTCAACGGCTCCTATAACATTTTACGCAAACGTAAGCCTGATGCTTTCTCGGAGGCAAAGGGACTAGCGGGCTATGTAGTTCACCCCTTACGGTTAGCGATAACCGTCTAAATCAAACAAGAAACAAGCGTTCTATTGACTGCTATGTTTTTTGGAACTATATTAGGTCTAAATCCTAATGTGCAACTGTTGTATGGGCGGGAGAGCCTGACATTATTTAGAACAAAAAAAATCAGGGAATGGAATATCGAAAAACGGTTATTCAACTAGGAACGGGTCTCTAGTGCTGCTGTAGAAAGATTGTGTCATAGAAGTGCCTGACGCTTTTTGTACTGGGAACGTGGCATGAGTCAAAATTATGGAGTGCTGCGTGTTGTGCGAGTGCGTCCGCCTGCCAACGCTGCCACCGGTCTGCGTGAACGCTATCCGGCTGGTTGGCTGCCAGAGGAGCACCTGGTCTATCTCCTGACGCGCTGCGAGACGACGATTGGACGCGCGCTCAATAACGATCTGGTCTTGATGGACCCCACTGTATCGCGTGAACATGCCCGCCTGGTGCTGGATAAACATGGCTGGTGTATCCACAATTTGACCACGCATAATATTGTGCGCGTCAACGGACACCCCGTCCTCGCAGGTGAAAGCATGCCCATCCAGCCACAGGATTTTCTGGTCCTGGGCAGTACGATGCTCCAATTGATCGCCCCTGAGCATCCTGTCAATGACAACGAGCCTGCTCCAGCCAATTTGACGCAGCATTTCCCTCCCTCGCAGCAATTGATTGTGCCTGTGATTACCTTGCCATCTTATGGAGCCGCCAGTAATGGACAGGGCAAACTGCCAGATAGGGTAGGAGAAGAGGAGACGGTCGTCGGCCCGCCACCAAAGGCGGTAGCGCCAAATTTGCGCGTCACTCCTCCCGAACTGTCGCTCGATCCTGAACTTGTGGCCCAGCCCTGGGGACAAGAAGAAGAGAGCTTGCTGGGGGCGGGCGTGACTATGCAGTTTGCTCTGCCTCAACGGATGGGTAAGCGGACACGCTGGCTGATCGCAGGCATCGGCATCGCGATTGTGACGATCAGCGCGATTGTCACCGTGATCCTGAACAGTGTGATTGGTATCGCCGCCCTGACGCGTGGAGGACCATCGAGCCTCCTGGCCGCCCTCACCATTCCTCTCATTCCCGCGCTCTCGATCAATCTGCTCGTCAACTTTATTGATCGCTATGAGCGTGAACCCTGGTTTTTGCGCTTAGCAGCCTTTTTATGGGGGGCAATTATTGCGATCCCACCCGCGCTGCTGATTGAGCAAAATATCGATGGGATGCTACAGAATGCGTTGGGGCCGGACGCCAGCAATATTCTGCGCTCAGCATTCCAGGGCCTGAACGCGGGCATTACCGAAGAGACGATCAAAGGGCTGGGCCTGCTGCTGCTCTTTTTTGTGCTGCGGGACGAGTTTGATAATGTTACCGATGGCATCGTCTATGGAGCGTTGATCGGCGCGGGCTTTGCGATGGTCGAGAACTTTGTCTACTTCGCCAACAACGCCAGAGACGCGCTCCCCTTTCTTATAGTCGTAAGGGTGGTGCTTGGCTGGCTCTGTCATTCGACCTTTACGGCCTGTTTTGGCGTCTCGCTGGGCTATATCCGGCACACGCGTGTGCGTTGGCAGCATATCGTTGTGCCCTTGATTGGTTATCTATGCGCGGTCGGGTTGCATAGTGTCTTTGATTTTATTACCTTCTTCGTCAAGTATCTCGTGCTGGCCGCGCCGGGTAATGCTACTGTCGCCACGCTCTCGCTGACCGCCGTGATCGGTGACTATATTCCTCCTTTTATCGCGCAATTGATCCTGCTCTATTTACTCATCAAGGCTCTGGCTCACGAGGCGGCGGTGATCCGCGAATTCCTGGCTGCGGAGGTGAGCAGCGGAGTAGTGCAGGTTGATGAGTACGCGCTCTTGCAGAACTCGTTTCAGCGCACAAAAATAGAGCGGTATGTGCTCTGGAAAAACGGCGTGAAGCAGTGGCTGCGGGTCAAAGCTCTGTACCAGACGGAGATCGGCCTGGCCTTCCGCAAGTGGCATGTGAGTATGGGGGATAAGCCTAAACTGGGCTATCTGCAACCCGAAGACGCCTATCGTCAGCGCATAGGGCGCTTGCGTCAGGAGATAGCGGTGGCGGAGAAAAATAAGAAGGCGTGATGGCAGGTTCCTGCCATCAGGAACCTGCTAGAGGGAACTATGAAAGTTAAATGGAGATATCCCAGAGTGTTTGCCCACTCGCAATGAGATCCGCCTGAAAAGCGAGTGTGAAACTATGTCCAGATGTTGGAACCTCGTAAGCGAGTGTACCGCGCACGGGACTTCCTGCAGCTGCTTTGCCATCTGGAGGAGCGCCAGCAATGGTGGTGATGGTCTCGGTATATTGTTGCCCGCTAGGGTCGCGCAAGGTCCACATGATAAGACTGGAAACCGGTTGCTCCTGATCCGATACATTTTTCAGCGTTACGTCGATCAGGAGAAAGGTCATCCCCGGTTTGGGCGTATCAAAGCTGTCTCCCTGGCTGGTCTTTACGCCGTTAACCGTGATCTCCCAGGTGCTACCCACTTTCACGGTCTGCCCAGCTTTGAAATGCTGTGCTGTCTGTGTCGGCTGTGTATTGTTTGCGCTTTGCGTGCTACTATTGCTTAGCGTACCAGTGTTATTAGTGCTATTGTTTAATGCGCTTCCTGCACTATGAGATACCATCATTCCAAGTCCTACAAATCCTGCACATCCACACAGAGCGACTGCACCGATAATACCGATTACCCAGAGCCAAACCTTCTTCTTTTTTTGTGGCTGTTGTGGAACTGGTGGGTATGGATATGGCGGTTGCTGCTGTGGTGGATAATACGGCTGCTGAGGGTACTGTGGTTGCTGTGGTTGTTCTGGTGGTTGTTGATTCATATTATTATGACCCTTTCTATGTCACAACACCGAAAAACAAATAAAAATTCTAGTGATAAGTATAAATGATGGGATAAGCAAACATACATGCGAAACAAGTTACACTTCGGTTGTGATGTTGTAAAGGCAAGCGGCTAGTAAAGCAGCTTTGGGGTAACATATTCGGGGACTGAGCAATGAATTGGACGCGCCCCAACGTCGTACCGACCAGCTTTAGCGCGTCCAATTCATTGAGCGTCCTCTCCCTCGCTCCGCTCACGATTTGCCTTCAACGCTGCCAGCTTGCCAATGAACATGCGAACTTGCCCACAATCATCAATGCCTGGGTTTGATCGCCGCATCTTTTCCACCATTTTCGCGATTTGGAACGGGGTCCGGGCGATAAATCGGACGCGCTAAAGCTGGTCGGTACGAAGGGAGCGGAGTTCTCAAAAGAAGTGATAGGAAAGAGGTGGGCTTCTGCTTTGTTCGAAGGCTGGGATGCGCGGGCTGCCACCTTCATAGGCTATACCTCGACGTAAGAGTGTGATATCATATTCGCAGGTACTTACAATAACTTAAGAAGGGTTTGAGCGTGGCAGATTACCTCATGATCTATTATTTTATGCGCCTCACCCGTGCTATGGAGGATCGAACTCGCACCCTTTTTTTGCAGGGGCGGGTTGTTGGTGGTGTGTATACAGCACAGGGGCATGAGGCCACGACCGTCGGAGCAGCAATGACGCTGCGTGACGGCGACTGCATCGTTCCGCAGCACCGGGATCTGGGAATGCATCTGGTACGTGGTATATCACCGCGAGCTGTGATGTGTCAGTGGTTGGCTCGCGGAAATTCTCCGACGCTGGGTCGGGATGGACAGATTCATATTGGCGATATGCATCATGGTGTGGTGCCGATGATCAGCATGCTGGGCGAGTCGTTGCCGGTAGCATGCGGGGTGGCGCTGACCATGAAGATGCGCCATCGTTCGACCGTGACGTTAGCGAGCTGCGGGGATGGCGCGACCAATACCGGACCATTCCATGAAGCCATGAACTTCGCTTCAGTGCAGCGGCTGCCAATGGTGCTGGTGATCGAAAATAATGGCTATGCATACTCAACCCCCACCGCTAAGCAGTTTGCCATCGAAAATCTCTCTGAGCGGGCCCGCGCCTTTGGTATTCCTGGCGAGAGCGTCGATGGCAATGATGTGCTGGCGGTAATGGAGGCCGTTGGGAAAGCCGTAGAGCGAGCGCGTGCAGGCGAAGGCCCGCAGCTTGTTGAGTGCAAAACATTTCGTGTGCGCGGCCATTCTGAAGCAGATAAGGCCGATTATGTGCCTGAAGAACTGCGTGAAGCATGGTTGCAAAAAGATCCAATCACGCGTTTTGAGGCGTATTTAACCGAAAAAGGGATCTTAACGGCTAAGGAAAAAGCCGAAATCGAGGCAAGAGTCAGAGCGACGGTAGCTGATGCCGTGAGTTTTGCTGAAGAAAGCCCGGAACCCGATGGAGCGACGGTAGCTGATTATGTCTTTGCCCCTGAAGGGCCTATTGCTATTGTTGGTGAGCCTGATGCAGACGATACGCGTTATGTCAATGCGCTCGATACCCGCATCGGGCAGCCGTTCAACTCCATGAGCAAGGAAGAGGAGGCCGTTGGACGACGATGAGCGACAGTAGAGTAACATATTTAGAGGCAATAAGCCAGGCCATTCGAGAAGAGATGCGGCGAGACGAGGCCGTATTCCTGCTGGGCGAAGATGTTGGCACCTATGGCGGCGCATTTAAAGTTAGCGCGGGCCTGTTAGAAGAGTTCGGGCCAGACCGGGTGATTGATACACCGATGGCGGAGGCCGCGATTATTGGCTCCGCTGTGGGCGCGGCCTTGATGGGCATGCGGCCAATCGCGGAGATGCAGTTTATTGACTTTATTACTTGCGGCTTTGACCAGATCATTAATATGGCTTCAAAGATGTACTGGCGTGTCGGCATGCCTGTGCCGATGGTGATTCGGGGACCATCCGGCGGTGGCACTAAAGGTGGCCCGTTCCATTCCGCCAGCCCGGAGTCCTGGTTTTTCCACACGCCCGGCATCAAAGTCGTCGTCCCCTCAACCACCTATGATGCAAAGGGGATGTTAAAGGCGGCGATTCGCGACAATAACCCGGTGCTCTATCTGGAGCATAAATTGCTGTACCGTATGCCGGAGCTACGTGAAGAATTGCCGACCGAGGATTACACTGTGCCACTGGGCAAGGCGATTGTGCGGCGCGAAGGCGAGGACATGACGATCCTGACATATGGCGCGATGGTGTACCAGTGCTTAAGAGCTGCTCAGACCCTTGAAGAAGACGATGATCTGGAAGTTGAGGTAATCGACCTGCGCAGCCTGAGTCCGCTTGACCGCGAAGCCATTCTAGACTCGGTTAAACGCACCAACAAAGTGCTGATCGTGCATGAAGATACGCTCACGGGAGGTATCGGGGCCGAGTTGTCGGCCATTCTGGCAGAGGATCTCTTTGAATATCTGGATGGGCCGGTGACGCGCGTTGCTGCTCCTGATGCGCCCTTCCCGTATGCACCACCCCTGGAGGCCTCATACCTGCCAAATGCTGAGAAAATTCTGACTGCTGCGAGAAAGCTTGCTGCGTATTAATAGAAAGGGGGCGCGATAGCGTGTTAAGGCCGCTATCGTGCTGCTCATGGTGAAATTGCTGTGGAGAAAAAAGGTGTGAGAGATCGTGCCTTGAACGCATCATAGATTGAGTACTTCGACTCCGCGCTCCTGAGCGCTCCCACGATGAATCGGGGAGCTACCAGCTGCGAGAGCAGCGTTGACCTGCGGAATACCAAGACTGCGGGAGTGGCGTTGGAGCGCGGAACAATTTCAAAGTACAAAGGAGTACGTGTATGTCAACGCCCGTGAAGATGCCGCGTTTGGGTGAGTCGGTTGCCGAGGGGACGATAGGAACCTGGCTCAAACAGGAGGGAGATTATGTAGAGAGGGATGAGTCGCTGGCCGAAATTATTACCGATAAAATCAATGCTGAATTGCCATCGCCTATCGCTGGTCGCCTCGCCAAAATTCTGGTACACGCCGATGAGACTGTGCCCGTAGGTACGGATATTGCTTTGATAGAAGAGAGCGCCGATGTCGCGGCTTCTCCATCGAACGAGGCCGCGCCTGGGCCAGATGCCGCCCCTGTGAAGGAGCCTGCGCAGGCCAGAGTGCCGGTAATGGATGAGAAGAACGCTCGAACCAGCATTAGCAATGGAGCGGGCAGACAGGCGACAACGCGCGTAGGGGAGGAAGAGCGACAACGTATTTCGCCCTTAGCCAGACGCCTGGCGCGCGAACATGGCCTTGATTTGAATGATATTGCAGGCACGGGCACCAATGGGCGTGTGCGTAAAGAAGATATCATGGCGTATGTGGCGCAGCGTGCCGCCGCTCCTGCTGCCAGACAAGCCGTTCCCGTAGCGGCAGCCGCCCAGCCAGCGATGAGGCCCGCGGTAGAGCAGCCGGGCTATGCTGCCCCGGTCCAGATAGCAGCTGCTGGTGCTGATGAAGAGATCGTGACGCCGAGCCGGATGCGCCTGGCAATCGCGGAGCATATGGTGCGCAGTAAACGCACCTCGCCTCACGCCACCACCGTTGTCGAAGTTGATATGACCAATATCGCGCGCTGGTTAGAGAAAAACAAGGAAGAGTTCAAAAAGCGCGAGGGCTATAGTATCAGCTTTGTACCCTTTGTGATGAAAGCAGTCTGCGAAGGGATTCGCAAGTTCCCGATGATCAACTCATCGTGGACGGAAGATAACAAGATCATCATCAAAAAGCGCATTAACCTGGGCATCGCCGTAGCCACGGATGCCGGGCTGGTCGTGCCAACGGTCTATGATGCTGACCAGTTTACGCTGGCGGGATTGTCTAAGCAGGTCAACGCGTTGGCGCAGCGAGCGCGTTCCAACAAATTGACCGTTCAGGATATGCAAAATAGTACGTTTGTCGTGAATAATCCGGGCGTCTTTGGTACAATTATATCGGTACCGATCATCAATCAGCCCCATGCTGCCATTTTGAGTATGGACTCGGTGGTGAAACGGCCAGTGGTGATTGAAGACGATGCTATCGCGGTACGTTCCATGATGTATCTCTGTCTTTCTTTCGATCATCGCATCCTCGACGGAGCGGGGGCAGGCGGTTTTCTGCAAGCCGTACGCACAAAATTGCAGAGCTATGGACGGGAGATCGACGTTTATTAGGTGCTCCTGGGCTGCGTAGGGACGCGATTTATCGCGTCCAATACCGTTGGAGCAAAAATATCAAGGTACCTGAAAGGCGTTTAAGAAACGTTTATTAGAAAGAGAGTGCTTGGACGATAGTCACCTGGTAATGCTTATATAAACGGCTTGCCAGTATGTTTGCAATAGCACTAGAGCAAGGGAATTTGCGATGACGACCACTATCCCAGAGCGCCGTCCAGTATGGCTCAAGGTGCGCGCTCCCAAAGGAGAAAATTACGATCAGCTCAAACAATTGATGCGTGGTCAATCTCTCCATACCGTCTGTGAGGAGGCGCGTTGTCCCAACATTGGTGAGTGTTGGGGGCATAAGACCGCGACTTTTATGATTCTTGGGCGGGTGTGTACGCGTAGTTGCGGCTTCTGCGCCGTCGAGACGGGCCGTCCGTTAGGGCTGGATTGGGAAGAGCCTAAACGGGTTGCAGAAGCTGTGAGCACGATGGGATTGCGTCATGCCGTTGTGACTTCCGTCAACCGTGATGAGTTAAAAGATGGGGGCGCGGCAGTTTTTGCCTCAACTATTCGCTGGATTCGCCGTTTAAATCCAGAGTGCCGGGTGGAAGTGTTGACGCCAGATTTCAAAGGGGTCTATGACGCCTTGAAGGTTGTGATTGATGCGAAGCCGGATGTGTATAACCATAATGTGGAGACGGTACCCAGGTTGTACAAACGCGTGCGTCCGCAGGCGGTCTATCAGCGTTCGCTCCAGGTGTTGCAGTGGGCGAAGGAAATGAATCCTGTGGCCTCCACAAAATCAGGCTTTATGTTGGGGCTGGGCGAAACATGGGACGAGATCCTGGCAGTGATGCACGATTTACGGGAGCATCAGGTGGATATTTTGACCATTGGCCAGTATCTGCGTCCTTCGTTTCAGCATTTGCCGATTCAGCGGTACGTGCCACTAGAAGAGTTTGCCGAACTCAAAGCCGAAGGGAAAAAGATGGGGTTCAGACATGTCGAATCCGGGCCATTTGTGCGCAGTTCGTATCATGCGCATGAGCAAGCGGGTGAGGCCATCAAAGGGCAGGAGGACGCTTGAAAGTACGTGTAAATGGCGTTGATATTGCTTATGACGATCATGGGATAGGGCAGCCCGTGATCTTTCTCCATGCCTTTCCGCTCAATCGTGGTATGTGGCAAGAGCAGATGACGGGGCTACTCGACGATCAGCGTTATCGTCTGGTCGCGCTCGACTGGCGTGGTTTTGGGGAGAGCGAAATCGCCAATGATGTTTCGACGATGGAGATGTTTGCGGATGATGTCGCCGCTTTAATGGATATGCTCGGTATGGAGCAGGCGATTATCTGTGGCCTCTCAATGGGCGGCTATGCTGCATTTGCCTTCCTGAGAAAATACGCGCATAGAGTGCGTGGTTTGATCCTGGCTGACACGCGCCCAGGAGCAGATAACGACGAGGGGAAGGCCAATCGTGAACGGATTGCCCAGCTCGCGGAGTCAAGAGGCTCGGAGGCAATAGCGAATGCTTTGCTGCCCAATCTCATCGCCAATGAGACGCGGCAAAACCAACCAGCAGTAGAAGCAAAGGTCAGGCGTATAATCGACGCCGCTACCTCGCGAGGAATCGCGGCAGCCTCTCGCGGCATGGCGTTACGCGTCGATGCGGCTGATCTGCTTCCGTCTATCGCGTGTCCGACGCTGGTACTGGTTGGCCAACACGATGCGTTGACGCCGCCTGCCGTAGCCCAGAGTTATGCTGCCAGCATTCCAGGTACACAGGTGAGAGTTATTGCGGGGGCAGGTCATTTAGCGAATCTGGAGCAGCCAGAGGCGTTTTTGGAAGCAATGCGCCATTTTTTGTTGTCATCATTTGAAGTTTAGAAGGAGCAGCCCCGGTGAGGAAGTATAGGGGGGAGTATGAATCAGCCGCAAGGCCAATGTGAAGTACGTCAGCCAGTTGTGCTTGTCGTGGACGATAACCCTGCAATTCGCGATATGGTGTCCTGGGCCCTTGAACTCGATGGATATGAACCGGCGGAAGCTGCCGAAGGTCAAGAAGCATTGGATTGGTTAAGCAATGCCGTTCACGAGGGACGTTATCCTGCCGTTATTCTGCTTGACCTTGCTATGCCTGGGATGGATGGCAACACATTTTTGCAGCGGATGCAGAAGCAATGGGAGGCATCGCTGCCGCGACCAGCAGTAGTAGTGATTACGGCGGGTACGGGCGGGCCGGATGCCGCCAGCCTCGGCGTGGAACAGGTCATTGTCAAACCGTTTCACGTTCGCGATTTGCTGGATGTTGTCCGACAACTGGCCCGCCAGGACCATACAGCTTAAGATTAATTATCAACAACTCCAGCCCACAGCGAAGGTTTTTCTGGACGTAACGAAGGTAATCGTGCTAGTGCCAGGGCAATTTTGCGGGATGTCAATCGTTATTTGTACGGATTGTCCTGGCACGAGAAAGCCGCTCCCAGGATTGAAGGTCGCGCCTGAGTTCCTGCTGGTAGCATACCAGATTAGCGTATTTCTGGTCGCGGTACTGAGAGAGAGCGTTGCTGTACATTGGAAGTTGCCATTGACGGCAGCGCAATTAGCCGGACTAAAACGGCCTGGACTAATGCTCACTGAGCCGGAGGTAATCGGCGGTACTGTAGGGGGGGAAGTGGGCTTTGGGGTTGGCGTGGGCGTTGGATTGGCTTTGACCCGCTGACCCATTGGCGGGGGAACCGGCGTGCTTGTGACGATCACGGTTGGGGTGATCAACTTGCTCTGAACTGGCGTCAGGGCGCGGGTGATAGATGTGCTGGGCAGGGTGGAATTGGCCTGAAATGGGTTGATGGAAAGCGCACCAAAGGTAAGAGTTCCCAGAATACTCAGCATAATGATAACGATTGCTATGGCGATCAAGGGCCATTCTTTGATTGATTGTGGCTGCCTGATTTGATGCGCTTTGCCCCATCCTGCCTGACGATGCTTCCTCGCAACGCTCTGCGCTTTTCCGCTGTTTTGATTGACTGGCTGTATTACTGATGCAAGTACCTCTGTCGGCGCATCGTGCGCTAGCGGTTCTTCTATGGGGAGAGGTGAGGGAGGGAATGTCCCAGGGGAGATAGATGAGTCGCTATCTGGTGTAGATAGACTATCATCTATGCTAGAAGCACCACTTTTCTGATTGTTTCCATCTGCCTCAACCTCGGTAAATACGCCTAATGCATTGAGCAGAGCTTGTACATCGCTATAACGCTGTGCTGGCTCGCGGGCAATCGCTTTCAGGATAATGAGGGAGAGATCCTGAGGCAAGCGAGCTTTAAGTTGTGCCAGGGTGGTGCGTGGTCTGTGTCCGGTATCGGATTCTCGGTGAGAGAAGGGAGCTTTTCCGGTGAACATCTCGTAGATGATGCAGCCGAGTGCGTATTGATCGCTCTCTTTGCTGGCGGGGCCGTTGCGTTGCTCTGGGGCTGTGTATGAGAGTGTCTCTGGAGAATTGTTGAGTATTGCTTGCAGTGATGGCAGGGCGAAATCTGCCAGGACGGCGTGTCCTTTGCTATTAAAGAGAATATTGTGAGGGTTGAGATTGCCATGAGTGACGTTGTGGTGATGGGCGTAGAGGAGAGCCTGCCCAATCTGCGCAATGACCGCCAGCGCCTCGGTGCGTGCTAATGGTGTAGTGGATGGGGTATGGAGATGCGAGTGGAGCGAGTGATTGGGCGCATAGGCAATAACGATGTAGGGAATGCTCTGCTCTACGCCCGCGTCTAGCACGGGCAGGATGTTGGGATGGCGCAGTTGTTGCAGCAGGCGTGCTTCCTGAAGGAAGGTATCCTCGTCCTGCTGGGTATGAATTGATACCGTATGCCATAGCTTCACAACAACGCTTTGCTCGGAAGAAGATGAGCTTGTAGCTAAAAAGAGCATACTGCACGTATTGCTGCCAAGCTCATCAGTAAGACGGTAGCTTCCAAGCGTCTTGCCAATATACTTATTCTGTTTTTCCACCGAAAAACCTCAACATCAAGACCAAAAAATCGAAAATAAGGTCAGGAGTGGGGAGGGATGTGTCTATGACGCCCCACTCCTGGTAGCTCCAATTTTAGTGGCATGTGCCACCGGCTCAGGAGCCTCTCCGTATGTGTTGTCGCTACTACCCTGGAAAAGAGCTTTGACGGTTTGTACCCTCTGCTCCAGTTGTGGGACGAAGCGGGGGAGCACTGCCAGCAGAGGTATGAACCAGACGAATAGCCCACGCAGCCACGGCCATTCAAACCCAGGCAATCCCGGTATGGTCACATGTGGAGCCCAGGCATAGAAACAATAAAGGAAAAGCATACTGAATGAGAATAAACGTGCTGCCAGCGGCAGATACAGGATGCCAAAGACAGGTTTTTGCTGCCAGCGCCCTATATCAACCGACTCGATCAGGGCGAACAGACCAAAGAACGTTACCAGGTACCACGGCCACATCCACGGAGTGCCAAGCGCGCAATATAGGAACCAGATCAACGCCATCCAGCGCAACAGGTCAACGGGAGTGCGCAAGGCATTTTGAGCAAGCAATACTCTGCCGCAAAGGAAAATATAGGTGAGCGCGAAAATAGCCATGCTCAGCGTGTGCAGGACGATCTCAGCGAGTGAGCCAATATCTGGCTGCTTTGGGTAGCCCAGGCTCAGCAAAACGCTATTGAAAAAGTGAGTCAGGAACTCAGCCACTGTATTAATGTTGCGATAGGTACCGGGGTTGACGCGGAGCACGCCCAGGATCGCGCCATGATCCCAGAACGGGGCATAGAGTAGAACAATCGATCCTGCGTAAACGGCAAGCACTGCTATGATAGCTCGGATACGCTGCGGTTGCGTCCAGAGGAACAGCACCAGGCCAGGAATCAGGAGCACGATATTGATTTTGAGGCAAGTAGCCAATCCAAGCATCATCGCTGCCCCCAGTGCAGAGCGTATGGAGAATGTTGGCAGGCGCACAAGGAACCAGACGGCTAACAGCACAAAAAGCAGCAGCACCGTATCATTATGAGCGTTCACGCAAGCTTCAAAGAGCAACAAGGGATTCCAGGCAAAAGCCAGGGTGGCCCGCATACGGACTTGTGGCGAAATTTTGTTCGTCAACCTTTGTAGATGACCGCAGATCGACCAGACAAGCAAGGTTGAAAAGAGATGGGCCGCCAGAGCGAGCAGACGTAATCCTAGCACCATTGGTACAAGGTTGCTCTTTCCCGTGCCAAAGAGGTCAGTTACCCATTGTAAGCCGCCAGTAATTATGGTCCAGACGGGACCATAGGCGGAGGGTTGATCGACCCAATAGATGTGGAGATAAGCGGGGTCTTCAAACACGACCATTGGTGAATTGGTTAAGGGATTAATATGATAAAGTATGCTCATGCGGGCATAGAAAATATAAGAGTAGATGTCTTGTGAAGTGACAATAGACACGAAGGCAAACGTGATGCCGAGCAATAAAACGGAGAAAATGATATAACGGCGCGAGATTAGCCGGGGGAGATAGCGTAAAGCCAGCAGGTAGATCACCAGTATGAGTAGAAAGATCGTTGCTAAGGTGCCGATTTCTAGCCAACTCCCCCTGGTGGAGGGGGTGGGTGCCCCCACGTATGTTCCCATCACTGTAGGGCTAAGCTCGCGATGGTAGAAAATGATCCGGGTGGGCAAAAGTACCCATTTGCCCATTTGTGGCAGTAGCGCCGTATGAAACCAGAGGCCGACTAAAGGCAGCGCCGCGTTTGCCAGCAGAAAAGCGCATTCCATCGCGAAAAGAATTATCAGAGGAAGAAAGCGATAAAGCTTCTTTACCTTCAGGCTGTCACCGAGCCTTTGAAGGTTCCTGCTGTTATCGCCGTTGTTAGCTGCTTCGAGTGTTTCCGGTGTACTCAGTTCTAATGGTTTCGTTTTCAAATTCTGCTCCCGATAGTATTGTGGAGTAATGATAGGCCAGATATATCCTTAAGGAAAGAGTGAAAGAACCTGTAACTCTTCTTGAGAAATTCTTGATCTTTGTCTGTTAGAATGCTTAGTAACAAGCCATATAAGACCCTCTTTGATAGAAGACGTTTATCGAGTTGGTTTGGTCTCTCTATCTACCATATATACTCATAACTACTTACGGGATTAAATTTAACCGGCGAGCAAGATGGTGTAGACTGAAAGATCTATGCCAGGAGCAGGAGACGTTTGCGCATGGATATCAACGAACAGCCGACACAGCCCTGGTCTGGGGAGGAGACCGTGCCAGGGCAACCGACATGGCCGCAGGAGGTGGTCATGCCGATGGAAGAAACGGGTAAGGTGGAGAGGCAACCGAGAAGGGGCATATCGCGCCGCAATTTAGCCATCGGATTAGGCGCTGCCGGAGTGGCTGCGGTAGCCGGAGGCGTGGCATTACAACAGCTAATTCAGCATGGCGGGCTAAGCTCGATCTTTCATGGTCCGATTGCCAGTGGACAACAGGCGGGACATTTGTTGCGACGAGCGGGCTTTGGCGCGACACCGACTGAGCTTGCCAGCTATACCTCACTGGGCTTTGCGGGAGCGGTGGATCGCCTGCTGAATTACCAGCAGGTCTCCGATGATGAGATGGAGAATCGTCTCAAGGCGCTGAACCTGGATCTCAACAAGCCCGCCGCTCAGCAGCAATGGTGGCTGTTGCGCATGGCGTGGACGCAGCGCCCGCTCTTAGAGAAAATGACCCTCTTCTGGCATGGGGTGTTGACAAGCAGTTTTCGCAAAGTTGGCGGCGCGAACGGCTATATGCGCATGATCGTGCAAAACAACTTCTTGCGTGCGCACGCTTTTGATACCTTTGACAATATCCTGCTTGGCATTACCGCCGATCCTGCGATGCTGTTTTACCTTGACCTGACAAAGAGCAGAAAGAATGCGCCAAACGAGAACTACGCGCGCGAATTAATGGAGCTTTTCACGCTGGGATTGGGCCACTACACTCAGCAGGATGTATTTGAGGGCGCGGCAGCCCTGACGGGTTGGCATATTGCAGGCAATAGCACAACCGCTCGCTACGTTCCGCAGGATCACAGCACTTTGCCCAAGAACTTTTTGGGACAGAGCGGCAACTTTGATTATAAAGATGTCATTCGTATCTTAACCAACCATCCAGCCGCTCCCTGGTTTATCTGCCGCAAGCTCTTCACCTTCTTTGCCTACGAGAATCCGAGCACCGACGATCTCAAACCACTGGTTGATACCTATGTCAAGAG
>DASTZT010000257.1:0-7617 GCA_035764225.1 Ktedonobacteraceae bacterium | reverse complement strand
GATACAGCAGTGAGCTGGACGAATCCGGGACCGACGCCATTTTACCTCTACAACTCACTGCTCAACAGCAACTTTACCGCTCCAGTCGGGAAGTCTGCCGCCTCGAACTATGATCGCTGGAACGATCCGACCACCGACAAGCTATTGAACGATTACGCCAGCACCACCGATGCCAATCAGCAACAGCAGGATCTCTACGGGCTGGAACAGATCATGGTCAATCAATTGCCCTCAATCCCGCTGGTCTATGGCTCCAACTGGTACGAGTACAGCACGGCCCGCTTCACCGGCTGGCCGGACGCCACGCATCCCTATGCCCTGCCCGGCCCTTTCAACTACCCAGATGATGAAATCGTTATTCTGCATCTAAAACCGGTTGCGTAGATAGGTAGAGGCAGGGGCAATGCCTCGCGCTTGCCCTGCCTCTACCTAATTTTTTCAGGAGAGAACGATGCGTCATCTGCTCCGCCGGGTGGTGTTCTATCTGGTAGCTCTGTGGGCATCCCTGACCGTGAATTTTATTTTACCGAGGCTCGCACCTGGAGACCCCGCCTCGGTACTGATCGCGAACATGCAGGGCAGGGTCAATCCACAGCAATTGCAGGCGTTGAAAGAACTGTTGGGAGTCGCCAATGAAAGCATCTGGACGCAGTATGTGCGCTACCTGGGAAACCTTTTACACGGCGACTTAGGGATTTCAACTGCCTATTTCCCGGCTCCGGTCACTACCGTCATCGGTCAGGCGTTGCCCTGGACGTTGACGCTGATCGGCTTCGCGACCATCATCAGCTTTACGCTGGGCACGCTGATTGGTGCGCTCGTTGCCTGGAAGCGCGATACTGCGCTGGATAGCTCGGTTACTCCCTTGCTCACCTTTTTATCTGCCATCCCGTACTTCTGGCTGGCGCTGCTGTTACTCTATGTGCTAGGGTATTCGCTGAACTGGTTTCCGCTGAGCGGTGCCTATGATGCGAATGCCGTGACACCCGGTCTGAACGGCGATTTTCTGGCCAGCGCGGCCCAACATGCCGTTCTGCCAGTGCTGGCAATCGTCGTCAGCTCTATTGCTGGTTGGCTACTGGCGATGCGCAATGCGATGATTACCACGCTCTCCGAGGATTATGTGCTGATGGCCCAGGCAAAAGGTCTGGTGGAACGGCGCGTAATGCTAGCCTATGCTGCACGCAATGCGATATTACCGAGCGTGACCGGTTTCGCGCTCTCGCTTGGCTTCGTGATTAGCGGCTCGCTCCTGACGGAAATCGTGTTCTCGTATCCGGGGATCGGCTTCATCCTCCTGACGGCCTCGCAGCACGAAGATTTTCCGCTGATGCAGGGAATTTTCCTGCTGATTGCCGTCGCCATCCTGGCGAGCAACTTTCTGACCGACCTCGTCTACGTCTACCTGGACCCGCGCGTCAGGCATGAAAGGGGGTAAGCGATGAGATTTTCTGCTGGTAAGGCGTGGCGCTGGCTATGCGCTCATCCCAAAGTTGCTATCGGTCTGAGCATGGTCAGTTTTTTTCTGCTGGTAGGATTGATTGGGCCGCTCATCTTTCTCAATCCCAACGCGATGGATGCAGCCAGCGCAATGGCAGCTCCATCGAGTACCCACTGGCTTGGTACCACGCAGACGGGACAGGATGTATTCCAGCAGGTCGTGGTCGGGACACGTACCTCGCTGATTCTCTGCTTTGGCATCGGGTTGGCTGCGACCGCGCTTTCGGTCGTGGTGGGGATGCTGGCGGGCTACTTTGGTGGCCTGGTAGATGACGTGCTGTCCTTGTTTATCAACATGTTTCTGGTCATCCCCGCGTTGCCACTGGCGGTTGTGCTTTCCAGCTACTTTCCGGCTGCTGGTACCACGTCCATTTTCATTGTGCTGCTAATGACGGGTTGGCCGTGGGGAGCGCGGGTGATTCGGGCACAAACGCTCTCATTGCGCGAACGAGATTTTGTCACGTCCGCAAGCTGTGCTGGTGAGTCTTTCTGGCGCATCATCTTCTTTGAGATTTTTCCCAATGAGATAGCCATTGTGACTTCCAGCTTTGTGGGCACAGTCCTCTTTGCGATCCTGGCCGACGTGGGCTTGGAGTATATCGGTCTGGGCGATCCCACCGGTACCGGCTGGGGCACGATGCTATACTGGGCACAGAATAGCGACGCGCTGGTGCAGGGTATGTGGTGGTGGTTTACCGCACCTGGCGCTTGCGTCGCCCTGTTGGGAGCGGGCCTCTCACTGGTGAATTTTGGGATCGATGAGCTGGCAAATCCTAAGCTGCGCAAAGAGCGGCGTCCGAAAATTAAGCAGCTCGCTTTTCGTAATAAAACTGTCGAAAAACGCATTGAAAAAGTCGCAGTCTGATTCTAAGGAGAAACAATGCAAAGTACGAAGTCTACACAACTACAAACGCTTGAGACACCTTTTCTCTTTCCTACAGACTTCTTATGGGGAGTATCCACCGCAGCCTATCAGATCGAGGGCGCGGCGCGTGAAGATGGACGAGGACCATCAATCTGGGATACGTTCGCGGAAATCCCTGGCAAGGTCTATCAAAACCAGACCGGAGCGGTGGCAGCGGATCATTATCATCGCTATCTCGACGATATCGCGCTGATGAAATCGCTGAACCTGGGGGCGTATCGTTTCTCCATTGCCTGGCCGCGTATCCTGCCGGAGGGAGTTGGAGCCATCAATCAGGCAGGACTGGATTTTTATGATCGGCTGGTTGATGCTTTGCTCGCGCAAGAGATCGTGCCAGCGGCAACGCTCTACCACTGGGATCTGCCCCAGGCTCTTTCGGAGAAAGGCGGCTGGGTGAATCGCGCTACCGCCGAGGCGTTCGCCGATTACGCCGAGGTGGTCGCCCGACGCCTGGGTGATCGAGTGACATTGTGGCAAACCCATAATGAACCCTGGTGCGTGGCCTACCTGGGCTACGGCATCGGCGAGCACGCCCCCGGAATTCGAGATATGTCGGTGGTATCGGCAGTGGCTCATCACTTGCTGCTTTCTCATGGGCTGGCATTGCCCCGGCTGCGAGCCAACACCTCCGCGAGTACACAGCTTGGTATCACCTTGAACTTTACTCCTGCCTACGCTGGTGACGATCTGCCTGCGACCCGCACGGCGGTTGAAAAGGCCGAACGTGCGAACCGCTGGTTTGCCGATCCCATTTTCAAAGGCAGATATCCCGACGGCCTCTTCGATGATCTGGGCATTGCGCCTCCGCCTGTGCAGGCAGGCGATATGGAAGTAATCTCCGCCCCCATCGACTTTTTGGGGGTGAATAACTACACGCGTGCGCTCTTTCAGGCAACGGGTGATGGCAGTCAGAGTGTACAGGTTGACCCGGTCCCCGGCGCGCTCTATACCGAGATGCATTGGGAGGTCTACCCGCGTGGGCTGGGCGATTTGCTGGTCTGGCTCCAGAACGAGTATGCTCCCGAAGCTTTGTTTGTGATCGAGAATGGGGCGGCGTTCCCTGACACCTGGGATGGTCAGAGCGACCTGATCGCCGATCCTCTCCGCGTGGCCTATCTGCGCGACCATATTCAGTCGGTGGGACGTGCCATCGAGCAGGGAGCAAATGTGAAAGGCTACTTTGCCTGGTCGCTGATGGATAACTACGAGTGGGCTTTTGGGTACAGTAAGCGCTTTGGGATCGTCTATATTGATTATCCGAGCCAGCGGCGCATCGTCAAAGAAAGTGCTCGCTGGTATGCCGATTTTATTCGCAGCCAGCGCCAACGATCCAGAGGGTAAGGTTTCCAGTAGTCACTAAGGAATGATAGTGAAGCGCATTGATGCATTCACCATCCAGCTAGAGGGGGCCGTACGTGCAATAGCACACGTCCCCTTTCTAAAAAGAGCTGCTTAACGTTTCTGTTTTACCAACTCGGATCGTAGCTGTAAGAGCTGATGATCGCCCGCAATGTCTTCCAGCGAGCGCTGGTTAGGTTCAGGCAGCGTCAGAAGCGTCAGAAGCAGACCGAGCAGCGAAGTAATCACGCAGACAGCCATTGCGCCGGGCAGATGGAAAGTGGCAAGCAGGTAAGGAAAAGCAAAGGCACCCAGGAAGGCTCCTAATTTGCCCAGAGCGGCAGCAGTTCCGTGCGCGGAGCTACGAATCATCACCGGGAAGATCTCGGCAGGATAGACAAAGGTGGTCACATTGGGTCCAAATTCGGTAAAAAAGTAGGAAACGGCGTAGATCGTGAGGAAGGGAAGCGTGAGATGGGTCAAGCTGGGAACGAATGCGAGCAGGCCATAGGCAAGGGCCATGACACCAAACCCCCAACATTGGATGGCTTTGCGGCCTAACCGATCAATCGTCAATGCTGCAACAAAGTAGCCAGGGAGAGCCGCGCCCGCAAAGATGAGGAGGGTGTAGAACATGTTAGTAACAGCATCAGCATGAGCATTGAGGGATTGTAACACCAGGGGACTTGAAATGGTGGTGCCATAGTAGGCAATATCGAGCAAGAACCAGGTTCCAGCCGTGCCGATGAGCCATAGGAGATAGCGGGGAGTCAGCAGCAGATACAGCCACGACTTCCGGGGCATATGGGCCACGCGCGTGTGCCCTCTCTCACGCTGTTGCTGACGGGCTGAACTGCTGACCCGCTTAATGGTCTGTGTCGCCAGTTCAGTATTTCCTTGCATGAATAAAGCGAAACGTGGTGTTTCGGCGATTTGACGGCGCAAGTAGAAGGTGGCTAACGCGGGAACTGCGCCTAAAGCCAGCATCAGACGCCAGATAATCTGATGATCCAGGCCGGAGAGGAGCAGAACGATAGCGATAACCGGTCCAAGGATGAGGCCCAGACCTTGCATGGAGAAGACCATAGTAATCAGCTTGCCACGATCTTTCCGATTGGCATATTCGCTCATCAAGGTAGCACTCAAAGGATAGTCCCCACCAATGCCCAATCCCATGATGAAGCGCAAGGCGAGGAGCCAGTAGATATTGGGAGCAAGAGCTGAAAGGAGTGCGCCAACAGCAAGCACCACTAGCGTCAGACTATAGATGGCATGACGGCCAATGCGATCAGCCAGATAGCCAAAGAGGAAGGAGCCTAAGGCGGCAGCAAGCAGAGAGATGCTGCCAACCAGGGAGATTTCTAAGGCATTGAGCTTCCAGAGTGGTATCAAGATGGAAAGTGCTGCTCCAATAATAAAGAGATCATAGGCATCAGTGAAGAACCCCATCCCTGAGGTGATCATAGCTTTCCAATGAAAGCCAGAGAGTTCACTATTATCTAGTTCCGCTAAAAGGTTCTTTGTTTGCTGTCCCTGTAGGTGCAGGGGCGTGTGTTCTTCAACTGCCATAAGTGAAATGTTGCTCCTTGCGATAAGGATAGCTACAAAAAGAATAGGTAGTGATTTCATCATAGGCGATTAATGTTATGAGAATGTTAATGGACGGTTAAATAATGACCATGCTTCCCGCTTATGGCTCGTCGAAGTACTTCTCCAGGGCACGCCGCACCTTTGCATGTGCTCGGTGGAGCAGCACACGCTGATTGGCCGCCGAAATGCCCAACCGGGTACAGACTTCTTCGGGCCTCCGCCCTTCTATGGCGCAAAGCACCATGACCGCGCGTTGATTGGCCGGGAGAGCTTCTATGGCCTCTGCAACATGGGTATGCGTTTCTGCTGCAAGCAGATTGGCTTCTGGAATGGCGTGCTGATCTGCTGTAAGGGAGAGCCAGGCTCCTGAAACGGCTTGCTCTGCCTCTTGCAAGCACACTGGCTCGGTAACAGAGCCATCGGCTTCCTCGGTCCCTGCCTCCAGGGAAGAGAAAGGAACCAGATGTTGCTCACGTCGTGCGCACATACAGGCTTGATTGATCAGAATGCGGATGATCCAGGTCTTGAGCGAAGAACGCTCCTCGAAAAAGGGGAGGCGTTGCAGAACGCCCATCCAGGTTTCCTGCACGACCTCCTCGGCGCTGCTCTGTGACCTGACATACTTTCTGGCGAGCCACAACAAAAACTTGTGATACTGCTCGACGAGTTGCACAAATGCGGCTTCATCACCTTCCTTTAAACGTTTGAGCAAATGGCGTTCATAAACGGTCTCCGTTTCCTCTCTTGTCCTTTCAACGTCTCTTTCCTGTATAAAGTGAGTAGAACCTTTTTGAACCTGGTTCCAACATAGTTCTATAATCATGATTGTGTACTCTTTTCCTGGCGACTCTTCTCGCCTCAGTCTTTTGTTAGTTAACGCTATGTGCAAATTTTTTCTGCCGTCTGCTTGCCAGCGCAGGCGAAAAAAGTGAACAATTTGCACATTTACTTAGTTAGCTGACTAACTTATGATGACAAAAATTATGAGGCCAAAAGCCTCATCAGCAAAATACCTATCACTACTCGACGGCCTCTCTATCTGAGCAGAAGAGAGGCTTACAGCTCCTTATTGACATCAGAAAAGGATTGAGCGCGACCTACTGTGAGCGAACCCATTGCTCCATACGCTGAAGTTTGCGCTCCAGCAGTGCGGGTGAACGAAAGCTTGCTGAGAGCAGAATCGAGCCTTGAAGCCAGGCGATCATGTCAAAGGCAAGATCCTTTGCTTCCTGCTCATCTTTATCCAACTGGCGAAACTGCTGCTCTACCCAGTCGAGATAGGTTTGAAGCATACGCACGGCTACATTCACTAACGGCGTCTCCTCTTTATCAATCTCCTGGGCCAGGCTCCCATATGGGCAGCCATATCGGGCAAGCGATGCCGCGCCTCCGTACTCCCAACGCAGCAAGGCCAGGAGCCGTTCCTGTGGAGCAGCTATGTCACGATCCCATCGTGCAAAGTGCGTTTGGAGCCGCTGAATATGTTCTTCAATCACGGCCTCTAGCAGGGCCTCTTTGGTGCGAAAATGATAGTAGACATTGCCGAGAGGAACCTGCGCTTCCTGGGCAATGTCTGCCAGCGTTGTGCGTGCAACCCCTTGTTGATAGAATCTCACTCGTGCGGCGGCAATCAATCGGTCACGCTTCGATTTCATGTCACTGTTTCTCCCCATACTAAGTTAGTTATCTAACTTAAACTGAGATAAGTCTACCAGAGGTGGTCCGCGTTGTCAAGGGAAAAAGAAATTTCCCTTTTTACCTGTAACAAATCTGCTTCTTCTGATACTCTTATTTTAGAAGCGAGTGAAAGGTGCTCTCTTTCCCTACCTTCGCGGAGCAGAGTGGCCCTTCCTGAGTGGAAACAAGCTTGCTATTACATATTATGAGATACCTGCTTTCCATATATTGAAAAGGATCGACAATGAACAATAGACGAATTGCAGTCACACAACTCTCTCTGCCTAAAGGGGGAGGGGCTTTACAGGGGATAGGTGAGACCTTTCAGGCCGATGCTTTCACTGGCACTGCTGCGTTATCTATTCCTCTACCCATATCGCCCTGCCGTGATTTTGAGCCGATTCTGAGCATTGACTACAACTCAGGCTCTGGCAACGGGCCTTTTGGCCTGGGATTTGGCCTTTCCATTGCCACTATTGCCCGCAAAACGTCCAAAGGACTGCCTCAATATGATGATGCGGATACGTTTCTTTTCTCCAATGCTGAGGATTTAGTGCCCGTTCCTGGTAGTCAACGCCAGGAGACAC
>DASTZT010000256.1:0-2920 GCA_035764225.1 Ktedonobacteraceae bacterium | reverse complement strand
CGAAGCACCACAAGCAGGGTCTATGACGCTTCGGTTTAAGGACGCAGGGGTGGTACGAAGTAATGGCAGACAAAGCTGGCGCGTCTCTTATGAGGAAACCGTTACTAGTGGAGTAAAGTGCAATTGGGCAGAAGATTACGAAATTTAAGATGGACGGAGAGGGAGAGATTCGAACTCTCGGGGGGTATAAACCCCCACTCACTTAGCAGGCGAGCGCACTAGGCCACTATGCGACCTCTCCTTATTAGAGCGCACTTTTACAGGCGCTACACATCACAGAAAGCTTTTTCTGTGCTCGTGAAGTCAAGTATAGCGTACCCTCGTCCCTCTGTCAAGAGTATTTTTCTGGTATTTTCGCGAATAGCTCCCAGTCTCTACTAACAACCTATTCCCCCAGGTAGGCCGTGCGGATCTGCTCGCTTTTGAGCAGGTCAGAGGCGCGACCACTGAGGACGATATGGCCGTTCTCGATGACGTAGCCGCGATGGGCACGCTCAAGCGCGATCTGCACATCCTGCTCGACTAGCAAGAAGCTGAGCTGTTCCTGGCGGTGGATGTTGTCGATGGCGGCGAGAATGTCATCGACGATATTGGGAGCCAGGCCGAGCGACATTTCGTCGATGAGCAGCAGAGCGGGGCGCGTCATCAATCCTCGCCCGATGGCACACATCTGTTGCTCGCCACCGGAAAGGGAGCCTGCTGTCTGCTGGCGACGCTCTCGCAGTTTGGGCAAAAGCGAGTAGACACGTTCAAGATCATCGGCAATCGCTCTGGCAGAGCCAGCTCGTCGGGTATAAGCACCCAGGCGCAGATTTTCCTCCACCGTCAACCCCGGAAAGAGACGGCGTCCCTGGGGAACATGCGCTAAACCGAGCTTGACGATGCGCTCCGTGCGGGAATGCGTAATCTCTTGACCCAGGAACGAAATGTTGCCCTTCCATGCCGGGAGCAGCCCGGAGATTGCCGCGAGCAGCGTTGATTTACCTGCACCGTTGGCCCCGACCAGGGCAATCACCTCGCCCCGCATAATCTCTAGCGAGACATCCCAGAGCACCTGAGTTTCGTCATAGCCAGTGTCCAGTCCGCGCACAGCCAGTAATGTCGTGCCTTGCGTTGTGAAGTTGTCCTCGCTGATGGCAGTTGCCGGGCCGTCTGCGTTATGATTGATGGGTGTTGACATGATACTGATAATCTCTCCTTCCTGCTGGCTACAAGTTATCCGTATCAACCGAAGGAGTATCATTCTCCTGCTGTTTGCGCTGTTGGGCGTAGCGTTCGCCCAGATAGGCTTCAATTACTCTCGGATCGGTCAGCACTTGACCGGGAGCATCTTCCGCAATTTTGCGTCCGTGATGGAGCACCAGCACGCGATTAGATACCGTCATGATGGCACGCACGACATGCTCAATTACCAGGATCGTCACGCCCACGCTGTTGATCTGGCGAATCAGCTCGACGGCCTGCATGACTTCGGTGTGATTAAGGCCAGCCATCACCTCGTCAAGCAGCAGTATTTGCGGATCGGTTGCTAATGCCCGCGCCACTTCCAGGCGTTTGCGATCCGCCACCGTCAACTGATCCCCTTTGAGCGTGGCTTTGTGCGCCAGGTTGACGCGCTCCAGCACCTCATCCGCCACCTTTAACGCGGCCTGTCGATTCAGATCCCTCCGTCCAAAGAATGCACCAACCATCACGTTTTCGCGCACATCCAATCCTTTGAATGGCTGGGTCATCTGGAATGTACGCGCTATCCCCAGGTGCGTACGTTTATCAGGTGAGAGGCGCGTGATGTCTTGCTGCTGGAAATAAATCGCGCCGACGTTGGGCCTGCCCGCTCCCGCGATCAGATTCACCATCGTCGATTTGCCCGCGCCGTTGGGACCGATCACGCCCAGAATCTCTCCTTTACGTAGCGAAAAGCTGAGGTTATCTACCGCGACCAGGCCACCAAAACGCCTGGTTACATTGGTCAGGCGCAGGAGAGGCAATACATTCGATTTTTCCTGATCGGCGGCATTAGATGCCGTTGGCTGCGATAAAGCGTCGGACACGCCGCACCCCCTCCATAATACTATTCGCACGGCCTGACCCCTCCGCAGGCTTGCGTGCAAACTCTTGCAGCAGCCGCAATACCCCCTGAGGTAAGAAAATGGTCACCAGCGCAATCGAAAGGCCAAGCAGGGTATTATGCAAACTGATGCCGCTGGCCTGGATCTGAAACGAGGCAAATTCAAAGACAATGGCACCCAGTATCGGCCCAAGAATAGTGCCTGTGCCACCCAGGATGGTCAGAAGCACCATCTCAACCGAAATACCAACGTCGAAAACGGTTGGGGGATCAAAACCTATTGCCCAGTAAGCATAGAGCCCGCCAGCAATTGCCGTCGGTATCGCGCTCAGCACAAATGCAGCCACCTTATACCTGTGGGTAGCAATGCCCAACGCTTCCGCTGCCTGTTCGCTTTCTCGAATGGCAACCAGGGCATAGCCGAAACGGCTGCGCGTCAGCCAGACCGTTATCAACAGACACGCCAGAGCCAGCCCCAGGAAGGCATAGAAAAAGCCGGTATAGGCACTGAGGCTGGGGAGAGGCAGCGACATCAGGCCACCAGCACCGCCAACGTCGCGCACCGTCACGAGTTCGCGTAAAGCTTCGGCAGTGCCCAACGTAGCAATAGCAAAGTAGTGCCCTTTCAGCCGCAGGACTGGCAGACCCACCAGGAAGGCAAAAATACCCGCGACCAACCCACCTACGAGCAGGCCCAACCAGAACGGCTGGTTGCCCTGGAGCATCAGTCCGGTGACATACGCGCCAATGCCAAAAAAAGCCACATTGCCAAAAGCTGAGTAGCCAGTGAAGCCGCCAATAAAGTTCCAGCTCTGGGCCATGACCATATACATCACAATCAGGGTCCAGGTA
>DASTZT010000255.1:0-6918 GCA_035764225.1 Ktedonobacteraceae bacterium | reverse complement strand
AAACTCAAAATGAGCGAAATAAGTTAGGACAGTTTGCAACACCTATCAAGTTAGCGCAAGAGATTATGGAGTATGCCAGAACAATATTTGCTCCAGATTTACCAATCCGTTTCATTGATCCTGCATTTGGGATCGGGGCTTTTTACTCCTCTTTATTGAAGGTATTTCCAACTACACAGATAGCAGAAGCTAGAGGCTTTGAAATTGATCCTATTTATGGTCATGCAGCCGTTAAGCTATGGCAGGGGTACAAGTTAAACCTGCAACTCAGGGATTTTACCAAATCAGTTCCTCCAATTTCAGAGAAGAGGAAAAACAATTTATTGATATGCAATCCTCCTTATGTTAGACATCATTATTTATCTAAAGCTGAAAAACAAAGGCTACAAGCCCTAAGTGAGCAAGTTACAGGAATTAAACTTAGCCAACAAGCAGGGCTTTATGGACATTTTTTGTGCTTATCTCATGCTTGGCTAGCAGAGAATGGTTTGGCCGGATGGTTAATACCTGGCGAGTTTATGGATGTCAACTATGGGCAAGGGATTAGAAAGTATTTGCTCACCAAAGTAACCTTACTGCGAATACATCGCTTTGATCCAAAGCAAACGCAGTTTAATGATGCATTAGTCTCATCCGCTATTGTCTGGTTTAGAAACTCAGTTCCACCTGCCAACCATCAAGCTGAATTTACTTATGGAGGCACATTAACTCACCCTGCAACAACTAAAACAATTGCTGTGCAAGAGTTATCGAGTACAACAAAGTGGAATAAACTGTTTTTACTGCCTACTTTGCAACATACTTTGGCTGTACGAATCAGCAGCTCAGAAAAACATAAAGATAGAGATCCATTAGAGCTTCAAAGTGCCAGCGCGAACATGGAAAAAGTCCCCTTGTCAAATTTATTTGATATCAAACGTGGCCTGGCAACTGGCGCAAATTCCTTTTTCATTCTAGACAGTAACAAAGTGTCTCAATATCAAATTCCTACAGAATTTCTTCGTCCAATTTTGCCGAATGCTCGCTACTTGCCCCATAGTGAGATACATGCCGATGAAAATGGCAACCCCATAATGCTACCAAGCTTATTTCTTCTCGCCTGCAACCTCCCTGAAAAAGAAGTTGAGGCCAATTACCCTTCATTATGGAAGTATCTACAAATGGGAGTCTCAGCAGGAATTAACACTAGATTTTTATGTAGGAATAGAAACCCCTGGTATTCGCAGGAAAAAAGGTTGCCATGCATGTTTATTTGTACCTATATGGGCAGGCAAAGCCCTAAGGGGGAAACACCTTTTCGCTTCATACTCAACCACTCCAAAGCTCTGGTAACTAATTCATATCTTATATTGTATCCCAGGCCCATGCTAGCAGAAGTGCTAAGCCATCACTCAGAAATGGTAAAATTAGTCTGGCAAGGGCTAACAAGCATATCAGCTAATACTCTCATAGAAGAAGGTCGTGTTTATGGTGGAGGACTACATAAAGTAGAGCCTAAAGAGCTAGCGAACATTCCAATGGACAATATTTTTTCATTTCTTCATAATCATCCGATACCTGCACAAAAACAGCTCTTCTATGAAGCTTAAAGGAAAACAGACGCTTGCACCTGTTTCCTAAAGCCGTGTTCGGAAAAATCAAGCTGGAGACAACCGTATGCAACGCAGCACCGAGCGAATCCTGACCACCCATACCGGGAGCTTGCCTCGACCGGACGGCCTGATGCAGATGATGCTTGCTAGAGAGCAGGGGCAGTCGGTGGACGCTGGCGAGCTGGCTGATACTGTCCGTCACGCGGTCGCCGACGTGGTGAAACAGCAGGTCGCGGTCGGCATCGATATCGTTTCCGATGGCGAGATGAGCAAGATCGGTTTCGCCAATTATGTTAAGGATCGCCTGACGGGCTTTAGCGGCCAATCACAACCACTCACACTGCGCGATCTCCTCGACTATCCAGACTTGCCCGCGCACCTTTTGCGCCGTCGTGAAGGGAGCGGAGGGCGTAATTTCATCCCGGCCTGTACTGGTCCCATCAGTCTGCGCGATCAGCAGGCCGTCGAGGGCGATATCGCCAATCTTAAGGCGGCGTTACAAGCAGTACAATCTGAAGGGGCCTTTATGCCAGCTGCATCGCCTGGAGCAATCGCGCAAGTGATGGAGAATACCTATTATCCCACTCAGGAGGCGTATCTCTATGCCCTCGCTGATGTCATGCGCTACGAGTATCAAGCCATCGTCGCGGCTGGCTTCGTGTTACAGTTGGATTGCCCCGATCTGGCGATGCAACGCCACGTTCGTTTTGCCGATGCCCCCATCGACGAGTTCCGCAAACATTTACAGCAAAGCGTAGAGGTGCTCAATTACGCCCTCAATGGCATTCCGCATGAGCAGGTACGCTGTCATGTATGCTGGGGCAACTATCATGGCCCGCATCACCGCGATGTCCCGCTCAAAGCAATCATCGATCTGCTGCTCAAGATAGAGTGTAGCGCGCTCTCGCTTGAAGCCGCTAACCCGCGCCATGAGCACGAGTGGAGCGTCTTTGAGCAGATACGTTTACCTGAGGGGAAAATACTCATTCCGGGCATGATCGACTCATGCACCAACTATATTGAGCATCCAGAGCTTGTGGCGCAGCGGATTGTGCGTTTTGCTCGCGTCGTGGGCCGGGAAAACGTCATCGCCGGGATCGACTGTGGCTTTGATACCTTCGCCGGAGCCAGCGCCGTCGCGCCAGGCATTGCCTGGGCCAAGCTCCAATCTCTGGCTGAGGGTGCGCGACTGGCTTCACAGGAACTATGGTAACGTAGGGGTTATTTTGAAACAGATCATCGTTGCCAACAAGGAGACAATGAGCAGCATGGGCCAGATGATAAGCGAGATCTGCATCAGGTCATCTTCACGGATCTCAACTTCTCGCAGAGAGCGACCAGCGAGCACAAAGCCGGAGGTTGCGCCCTTGAATTGCGTCACCACGATGGCGCTACGCACGTCGGGCTGAGGCTGCCAGGTAATTCTATCTTCGCCAGTTTGCCGCACGTCGTCAAAAACTCCCGCAGGGATAGTCGGGATTTGACCATTTAATTGGGCTGAAGAGGCAATCGGCTGGCCATTGGCATCGAAGACGATAATATAGGGAGCTAAGCTTTTCGCGATGTCAACCTTCTCCAAAGGCACAACCTGTTGAATGGATTGTCCATTCTCTAACTTCGTGGCGCTATCCTGGGCCATCTGGATCTGAGGATCATTGGCGGACTGCCTCAGCACCTGCTGGCCCACCGCATATGGCAGCCAGGCTAATCCAGTCGCTACAATGGCAATGGGCAGCCAGTACCTGATAATGATTTTCAGCACAACACATTCTCCTGGCGATAGCTTTTTCTGTAGGAGCCAGGCTTGCTCCTGTCCCAGAACAACCACAAGGGATTGCCCCTACCTCTTTGCAGCATAGTCGATATTTGCGCCTTCTGCCAGGTTTTGAGTGCCCGCGATGCTGTCCCTGTGTGTTGTTGGGCTGTGACGAAAGACCACTCAGAGCGCGCTCAATCCTCTTGCTGATGATGCTCGCCACCAGTCATCAAAATGCCCAGTTCCTCTTCGGTCGCGTCTGGCCCTACGGTAGCAACAATCCGGCCTTCGTACATCACGGCGATACGGTCGGAGAGCGAGCGAATTTCGTCCAGTTCGGCGGAGACCAGCAAGATAGCTTTTCCGGCGTCGCGCTGCTCAATCAGACGGCGGTGAATAAACTCGATAGCGCCGATATCGACTCCGCGCGTGGGTTGCGCAGCCACCAGGATCGTTGGATTGCTGGCCAGCTCACGGGCAATGATGATTTTCTGCTGATTGCCACCGGAGAGCGCACGCACCGGAACATCCGATGAGGGTGTACGCACATCAAAGTCGGCGATCAGCTTGCTCGCCCAGTCCCTGATATGGCGCAACAGCAGCACAATCCCGCCACGAGAGAACTCCGGCCAGCGCTGTCGTCCAAGCACGACATTGTCATTAATCGATTCAGCCAGGACCAGCCCGCTGCCACGACGATCCTCAGGAATGTGCGCCACACCCATTTGACGGGCTGAGCGTGCCCCCATCGTGGTAATGTCTATCGGTGCCTCTGTCTTGCTATTCAGCCGACCAACGTCACTGGCGTGACTAGCTTCGCTCAGGTCGTCTGCAAAGAATGTCCCCCCATCCTTAAGCGGCGTGATCGTGATCGTGCCGCTGGTCGGTTTGCGCATTCCGGTCAGCGCCTCGACCAGTTCGCTCTGTCCGTTACCCTCAACTCCTGCGATGCCGAGAATTTCGCCCGCGTGAATAGCAAAATTGACGCCGTGCAGGATCTCCAAGCCGCGATCAGATTGCGCGTGCAGATTTTCTACGTGTAGCACAGCAGGCCCAGGCCGCGCTGGCGTTTTGTTGACGCGCAAGAGCACTTCGCGCCCCACCATCAAACGCGCGATATCGTTCTGATTCGTCTCACGCGTCACCAGTTCACCGGCGTTTTTGCCACGCCGCAATACTGTGATCCTATCGGTAATTTCCAGCACTTCGCGCAGCTTATGTGTAATGAAAATGACCGTTTTGCCTTGCGCCACCAGTTCGCGTAATACGGTGAAAAGATCGTCGGTCTCCTGTGGCGTCAAAACGCCGGTTGGCTCATCCATCACCAGAATGTCGGCTCCCCGATAGAGCATTTTGAGGATCTCAACCCGTTGCTGTAAACCGACGGAGAGCTTTTCAACACGCGCATCAGGATCAATTGGCAATCCATAGCGTCGAGCCAGTTCCTGAATCTGAGTACGAGCGCGATGAGCGTGGTAGGCAGAGGCCAGGCCGCCCGGTTCTTTACCCAGCACAATATTTTCTGCCACTGTCAAGGGAGGGATTAACATAAAGTGCTGATGGACCATCCCGATTCCTAGCGCAATGGCATCGCGCGGCCCACCGATATTGACGCGCCGTCCGTTAATAAGAATCTCTCCGCTATCCAGATGCACCAGGCCATAGAGGATGTTCATCAGCGTCGATTTGCCCGCGCCATTTTCGCCAACCAGGGCGTGAATCTCCCCTTTACGCACGGCAAGATTAACGTGATCGTTGGCAACCACGCCGGGCCACGCTTTGCTGATATCACGCATCTCCACCGCCAAAGGGGCGGCCTCGCCTTCAATCGGTGCGGTTATCGTACGTTCTTGCATTGGCTATGCTCCTAATCCATTTGACTCCTTATGATTCGGGCTGTATACTCTTCCTCTAGAGAGACGGGAGTCACTGTTCATGCCTGACCCGTTTGAGGGATTAAAACAGCTCCTAATCTGCTTCCGGCTCATACGGGATGCCATCAGCTGCTGGGGGAGTCGTGCGGCCTACCAGTCCAACCAGGGCGATCAGGGTCAGGACATAGGGCAGGATGCTTAGCAGATCGGCAGAGATGCCGGTATCCTGTAAGCGGGTGCTCAGGGCTTCTCCCAGACCAAAAATTAAGCAAGCGCCTGCGGTGCCGAGCGGGGTGTATTTGCCGAAGATCATCGCAGCCAGCGCGATAAAGCCTCTACCCGCCGTCATATTGGGATTGAAGATGCCCGCAATGCCTAGCGAGAGAAATGCGCCCGCCAGCCCTGAGAGGAGGCCACTCCCGACCACACACAGGTAGCGCACCAGGCGCACGTTGACGCCTGCGGTATCGGCGGCTTGCGGATGTTCGCCCACTGCCCTGATGCGTAAGCCAATGTTGGTACGGAAGAGCAGCAGTTGGATGCCCAGCAAAATGAGTGCGGCGAGATAGAAAATAAGGTTCTGCTGAAAAAGGACCGGTCCCAGAAACGGGAGATTGGCGAGCGGCCCCCAGCTAATCGTCGGCAGACGCAGTTCGCTCGGCAGAGCGGGAACGCCCTGACCGGCAGTTTGCAGCGGTAAAAGATAGTCGGTCAGCCCTAGAGCGGCGATATTGATGGCAATGCCGCTCACGATCTGATCCGCGCGAAAGTTGATAGAGACAACAGCATGCACCAGCGCCAGCAGCCCACCCGCAACGATGGCCCCCAATATGCCAAACCAGATGCTATGCGTCGCCAGAGTCGTCATCACGCCAGCATAAGCGCCGATCAACATCATGCCTTCCATCGCGATATTAACGACGCCACTGCGCTCGGAAATAACGCCACCCAGAGCTGGCAGCAAGAGTAGTGCGCCAAATTGCAGGGTCGCCTGCCAGAGATCGCTCGATATCATGACGCGCACAAGTACTTGTAAAAACATCCTCAGTCCTCCAGACTTCCAGGCGTAGTTGTCGGCTTTATCATCTCCTCATCGACAACGCTGCTCTTCTCGCCATTCTGTGTTGTTTGCTTATCCTCTGCGGGAAGATCAACCACCGTATGTTCCAGCATATCCGGCACCAGGGCGGGTCTACGGCCCAGGCGTGCCCATGCTGGCAATGAACGCTGAATGGCGGGCAAGAATTCAGTCGCGATACTGAAGAGCACCAGAGCTTGAATAATCAGGATCAGGTCTCCTGGGATATGTGCGAATAGCTCCATATACGGTCCCGCCTGTTGCAGTCCGCCAAAGAGCAAGGCTGCCAGCAAGACGCCTATTGACGCGGTACGTCCCAGCAACGCAACCCCGATGGCATCGAATCCAGTCGTATCGGTACTAAAGGAAGGGCCGATCAGTTGATAGGGAGCTTGCCCCATTAAATGTAAGGAACCGGCTAAGCCTGCAAACGCTCCGGCCAGCGCCATCGTCAGGACAATATTTTTTTTAATCGAGATACCAGCATACCTGGCCGCCTTGAGATTTTGCCCGATGACGCGCAATTCGTAGCCAAAAGTTGTGCGCGAGGTAATAAACCAATAAATAACAAGCGCCAGCAGGGCTAGAAAGAGGCTGGCATCAACGGTATAACTTCCG
>DASTZT010000254.1:0-4609 GCA_035764225.1 Ktedonobacteraceae bacterium | reverse complement strand
CGAGTCGTCGTACAGTGAGGAGCCAACCAGGCTCTACTTAACAAAGGAGTTATCTTTATGTACCTGTACCGGTCTCGCTTGTCTTATCTTGCGCTTGCGACGCTTTCCTGTCTTCTTTTACTCCTGGCTGCCTGTGGGAGTACGAATAGTGGGAACACCAATACCTCGCCCATTGAGATCGGTTGGGATGGCGCGCTCACTGGCACAAATGCAGATCTAGGGGAATGGGACACGCAGGGCATCGATCTTGCCTTCGATCAGGTCAATGCGAAAGGGGGTATTCATGGACGCCAGATCCATCTGACGAAGTTCGATGATGCCGCAGACAATACCAAGGGCGTCACCAATGTCCAGCGTCTGATTACGCAGGACCATATCGTTGCCTGTTTTTGTACCACCAATAGTGGTGTTGCTCTGGCCGTTGAACCCTATCTGACCCGCGCCAAAATTGCCCAAATCACGCCAGGTCTCTCCACTGCTCTTACCGCCCAGAACAGCGCGTACATTTTCCGCGATACCCCGGCTGGTCCTTCCTTCGAAAACACCCTGATCACGTATCTGGTCCAACAAAAACACTTCACGAAGTTTGCCCAGATTACGGACAATGACGCTTATGGTCAGGGTGAAGCGCAATACCAGCAAGCAAAACTAAAGTCTTTTGGGCTGACCCCCGTTGCCCCACTCCAGATGTATAACCCGAACGACACCAGCTTCACCGGACAATTAGATACTATCCTGGCCGCGAATCCAGAGGTGATTTTGTTCGGTGGAGAAGAAGTGACCTCTGGCCTGATCGCCAAACAGGCACGCCAGCTTGGCTTTACGGGCCAACTTGCGGGTGGAGCTTCCATCGGCACACCTACCTTTATTCAGACAGCAGGGAGCGTGGCAGAGGGTGTTATCTTCACCAGTGCCTATATTGATAACAATGCTAATGCCCAGACCAAGGCCTTTGCTGCTGCCTTTCAGGACAAGTGGGGCTATGCGCCTGAAGGTCATGGAGCGAAGGCATATGATGGTGCGGAACTGGTGATCCAGGCCCTCAATGCCGCCTATCCCAATATCACTGGTGACAGCGTTGCCAAAGCCCTGCATAATATCCACAACTATCAAGGCTTGCAGGGCACAGCCAACTTCGATGCCACCGGTGAAGGGTTCCACGATACCCTGCTTGGGGTCATCAAAAACGGACAGCTTACACAACTCTCGTAGAGAGCGCGGCGGGAACGCCGTCCGGCGTTACTGCGGTTGAGCATTGACGCGCATCTACGTGTAGTTCATAATCTGAGAAACATTCGGCGGGGACGACCAGAGTTTCTCTCATGTGCTGGGAAGCACCACATGTTCGCGTGGAGCAGCGCGGCGGAGCCATCTCTCCACCGTGATCTCTACGCGAACATGTGGTTGACTTTCCCCAACGCGACCCCAGGGAGCACCGTCCCTTGTATGTGTTGCCAGGCGTCTTCTCTCTGGCATGTCTTATCCATCGAAGGAGTTGAACGTGACAGGTCTCGTCCTCTTCGTGCAAAACCTGGTGGGAGGTCTGGGCATTGGCTGCGTGTACGCGCTGATCGCGCTCGGTTTCTCGCTTATTTACCGCGCAATCGGCCTGGTCAATTTTGCTCAGGGCAATTTATTGATGTTTGGAACGTACATTGGCCTTACCTTCTATATGGGATTGAGCGTTTTTGGCGTCCATATGCCGACCATTTCACCTATCCTGGCTTTTCTCATAGGGATTGCCGCCTGCGCGCTCATCGGGGTTGTCCTGGAACGCCTCTTCCGCCCGCTGGCGCATATCGACCTGAGCTATATGCTGGTGGGCACGATTGGGATCGGCATTGTGCTAGACAATCTGGCCGGCCATATCTGGGGATCGCAGGGCACGCCAGCGCGGACGCCGATTGGGGGAACGGTGATCAAGTTGGGAGGCGTGTATATCCTGCCCTATACCATGGTGATGATCGGCATCACCGCGCTGCTGGTCATCGGGCTGCAACTCTTTCTGACGAAAACAAATCTTGGGCGTGGTTTGCGCGCGTCCGCTCAGGATCGTGAAACGGCTTCCTGTTTCGGTGTGCCGGTCAACCGGATGAACGCCATCGCTTTTGCGGTTGGGGCAGGGCTTGCCGCTGCCGCAGGCTTGCTGATTGCGCCGCTTGCATGGACCTACCCGGCGGTAGGCGATGTGTTGGGGATAAAAGGCTTTGTCGCGGCAGTGATCGGCGGGCTGGGGGATTTGCCAGGAGCGGTTCTTGGGGGAGTGATGTATGGCGTGATTTCAACCATTATTGCCGGATATATTTCATCGACCTATACCGACCTGATCGCCTATCTTACCCTGACCCTGGTGCTCATCGTGCGGCCAGAAGGGTTACTTGGCGCGCGCACGGTTGAAAAAGTGTAAGCCTGTTCTCAAGAAAGAGCGTGCTATGACGAAGGTGTCCTGGATACGTCCACTTCGACGCTGGAAAACGGCGCTCCTCTGGGTGGGCTTTGCCGTGTTACTCGCCATTCTACCCCAGCTATTGCAATCAGATGTGTACTGGATCTCGATCCTCGACGAGATGGCTATTTTTGTCATTGTGGCGACAGGAATGAATCTCGCTATGGGCTATGGTGGTCAATTCAACCTTGCTATCGGGGCCGTTTTTGGGGTTGGCGCATACGCTACCGGGATTTGCCTGCTGCATGGCTACAATTTTCCACTGGCCTTTCTCATCTCCGCGCTTATGGGAGGTCTGGTCAGCACGCTTATCGGCTTGCCAGCGCTGCGGGTCCGTTCTCATTATCTCGCTCTGGTGACGCTCGGCCTGGGTCTGGCGCTCGATATTCTTTTTGTCAACTGGGACAGCGTTACGGGTGGGGATAATGGCTTACTCGATATTCCCTTTGCCTCGATTGGGTCGTTTGAATTTGATAATTTCATCAATTACACGAACCTGGTCTACCTTGTCTTTGCGGTCATGCTGCTCATGCTTGGCATTGCCGCTGTGTTCGTCTTCTCACGTTTTGGGCGCAACCTCATGGCAGTACGCGATGATCCCATCGCGGCCCGCGCCTGTGGCATCAATGTTGGTATGTATCGCCTCGCTTGTTTTGCTTTGAGCGGCGTCTTTGCTGGCGTGGCCGGAAGCCTGTATACCGTCTGGGTGGGCACTGTTGGCCCAAGCGCATTTGACTTGAATGAATCCATTTTTGTGCTGGCACAGGTGCTCATCGGTGGGCTGGGGACGCTGACCGGTTCCATTGTCGGGGCCGTTGGTCTTGTCTGGCTGGATCAATATTTACTCGCGTATGGTGATTTTCATAACATCATCTATGGCTCGCTGATCGCTATCATCGTCCTCCTGGCTCGTGGTGGAATTGTCGGCGGAGTAAAATCGCTCTGGAAGCGCCTGCAACGCTTAGGAACGCCAGCGCGGGGGCCACAGGCAGAAGCGGCCCTGGTTGTGCCAGTCATGAGCAACGACGTGAGCGCTGCCGAGAAAGTGAGCAACCAATGACATCTTCAGCCCTGCTCACGCTGACAGAGGTAACAAAGCGGTTTGGGGGCGTCACGGCGGTCAAAGATGTGTCGTTTGCCCTGCAAGAAGGCACCCTACACGGGCTGATCGGCCCGAATGGCTCTGGCAAGACGACCATTCTCAACCTCATTTCTGGTGTCTATGCTCCCAATGCCGGCAAGATATGGTTTGGGGAGCGCTCTATCGGCGGGATGCCCGCGCATCGCATCACGCGCTGCGGTATTGCGCGCACGTTTCAGAATCTCCGCCTCTTTACTACCATGACGGTCCTCGAAAATGTGCTGGTTGGTCTGGGCGCAACGCCGCATGGCTCTGATCGCACGTTTCTCTGGGACGCTTATCTGCGCCCCTGGAAAACTCGCGCCGCCGAAGCTCACATGCGCGGTGAGGCCCTGGCGCTGCTCGCCAGATTGCAATTGGAGGATGCCGCCGACCTCCCCGCCACAAGCCTGCCCTATGGCAAACAACGCCGCACAGAACTCGCCCGCGCCCTGGCCTTAAAGCCGCGCATCTTGCTGCTTGATGAACCGGCGGCAGGACTCAACGCGGATGAAACGCGCGACCTTGAGCGAGTCTTGCAAATCCTGGTCGCTCAAGGGCTGACGATTCTGATGATCGAGCACGATATGCGGCTAGTCATTGATGTATGTTCGCACGTTACTGTGCTCGATCATGGGGTCTTGATTGCTGATGGTGAACCTGAGGAGATTCGCCAGAACGAGCATGTGCTGGCAGCCTATCTCGGAAAGGAAGAGGAGTAATGCTGCTGACCATCGAAGACATCCATATCTACTACGGCCATATCTATGCCGTCAAAGGCGTCTCTTTGGAAGTGGCTGAGGGTGAGATCGTCGCGGTGATGGGAAGCAATGGCGCGGGGAAATCGACCACCATCAAAGCGCTCTGCGGATTGGTCAAGCCCAAGCAGGGCAGGATTTCGCTCGCAGGCCAGGACATTACCAGGCTGAACTCAGGACGTATCGCGCAGGCGGGCGTGGGCTATGTCCCCGAAGGACGCCGGGTGTTTGCGCAGATGAGCGTGCTGGAAAATCTGATGATCGGAGCCTATGCCCGGCATCGCG
>DASTZT010000253.1:0-7299 GCA_035764225.1 Ktedonobacteraceae bacterium | reverse complement strand
GGAGATTCCCTGGCGTCTACCTGTTTCATCGCTGAACTATCTTGAGACATCGACGCTGTGGCGACAGGAGCATAACGGGTTCTCACACCAGAGTCCCGCACTGATTAATAGCATTCTCAACAAAAAAGCCACGGTATCACGCGTCTATCTGCCCCCCGATGCCAACTGCTTAATTAGCACGGTCGATCACTGCCTGCACAGCAGGAACTATGTGAACCTGGTAATTGCCAACAAGCAGCTCATGCCACAGTGGTTAACAATGGACGAGGCTATTGCTCATTGTCGCGCGGGTGCATCGGTATGGGAATGGGCTAGCATCGATGGCGGCGTCGATCCTGACATCGTGCTGGTTGGCATCGGAGACAACCCGATGCTAGAGGTTATGGCGGCTACGCAGATTTTGCGCGATGAAATGCCAGAGATGCGCGTGCGGGTGGTCAACGTGACCGATCTGATGATCTTGCAGCAAAATACCGATCATCCACACGGCCTGGATCAAGAGATGTTCGAGGCGCTATTCACGAAGGATCGTCCGGTGGTGATCAACTTTCACGGCTATCCTTCCGCAGTGGAGCAACTGCTTTTCGGGCGGGCAACCAATCACCGCTTTCACATTAACGGCTACCAGGAAGAAGGAACCACCACGACGCCGTTTGATATGAATGTGCGCAACGGCACCAGCCGCTACCATCTCATCAACCAGGCCATCCGGCTCTCAGCGGCACGCAATGCGCGTGTGGCGGCACGAGCCAGCGAGCGCGTCCATCACTACGAGTACGTGCTGATCGCCCACCGTCGCTATATCCAGGAAAATGGGGTCGATCCCAAAGAGATTACCGAGTGGAGCTGGGAAGCTTGATGAAAATTCTCGTTTTTAATGCCGGGTCCAGTACCCAAAAAATGCGCCTGTACGATATCGACGGAAGCTTGCCAGAGCGCCCGTTGCAACCTCTCTGGGCCTGTGACGCGGACTGGACCAGGAGCAAGGGGAGCGCGAAGCTGCTGCTGAGCGCCAATGGTCAGCAATGGGAAAGGGCGATTCCTGCGGGAGAGAGATCAGCCATTCTCGCGGAGATGTTGCGGACGCTCTGGAGCGGAGAGACGCAGGTCATCAAGGGGCCTGCGGATATTGGAGTTGTGGGCCATCGTGTTGTTCACGGTGGCCCCGATTACCACGCCAGCACGCTGATTACCCCGACGGTGCAAGCGGCCATCCAGCGTCTGGGCGCATTTGCTCCCTTGCACAATCCCGCCAATCTGGAGGGGATTGAGACAACCAGGCGTGTGCTAGGCAATGTGCCGCAGGTAGCCGTCTTCGATACCGCGTTTCACCGCACCTTGCCCATGCCTGTTACCGTCTATCCCGGCCCCTATGAGTGGTTTGACCAGGGCATCCGACGTTACGGCTTTCATGGCATTAGCCATCAATACTGCTCCCGGCGCGACGCAGAGATTCTGGGACGCGAGCTATCATCGCTGCGCATTATCAACTGTCACCTGGGCAATGGCTGTTCCCTTGCCGCCATCAAAGGGGGCCAGAGCATCGACACCACGATGGGCTTTACTCCTCTAGAGGGCCTGATGATGGGCAGCCGCTCCGGTTCAATCGATCCGAGCATCCTGCTCTACCTGCAACGGCAACAGCAGACAACCGTAGACCAACTGGATACGTTGCTCAACAAAGAATCGGGCCTGAAAGGGATCTCCGGGGTTTCCAGCGATATGCGGGCGGTTATGCAAGCCAGCAAAGAGGGCAATGAACGCGCCAGGCTAGCTCTGGAGATGTTCGTTTATCGCTTGCGCTTTTTCATCGGTGCCATGCTGGCCTCACTTGAAGGCGTGGACGTGCTGAGCTTTACTGGCGGCATCGGCGAGAATGCGCCAGAAGTGCGAGCGGGCGCGTGTGCAGCTTTTCGTTTCCTCAACCTCAAAATCGATGCCGACAAGAACGCGGGCAGGCCCGTCGATCAGGATATTGCCACGCCCGATTCTGCCGTAAGGGTGCTGGTCGTCCATACCGAAGAGGACTGGGAAATCGCGAAGGAGAGCTGGCACGTTATGCAATTTCAATCGCCTCAAGGTGAATAGGGGTAAATGAATTCGCCAATAGCGAACGTTCCGGCTTCGTACCGACCGGATTGCATCGCGTCCGATTTATCGCCTGTTGTGCGGGAACCATACTCCAGCGACGAGCGCGACAACGCGAAATCTGGCTCTTGGGATATGCACATCTTCGCTCGAAGTGGAGTCGCGGCGGGTGAGAGGGGAGGACGCTCAATAAATTGGACGCGCTGAAGCGAGTCGGTACGAACGTTGGAGCGCGTCCAATTCGTTGCCCTTTTCGACGGACGACAAATGTCAAGCATAGCATCTGAGGGCATGGCCGCTATGGCCTTCCGAAATTGTGGCGGGCCTCCTGGCGCGATATCATGATAATGAGCGTGCGCATGCATACAATTGCCTCCATCAAAATCGATCATTGGATTGTCGGGGCAGGGAAGATTTGCCCCTGCCCTGGACCAGGCCAGCCCTTCTATCCAGGCAACCAACGATGCTATCGCGTTGTAGCTCCCCGATTCATCGTGGGAACGTTCAGGCCGCCTGCAATGAAAGCCTTTACCGCCGCGCCATAAAATCAACGATAATGCGAGCCAGTTCTTCCCCCTTATCTTCCTGGAGAAAGTGGCCTGCTTGCGAGATGGTAACATGGGGCTGATCCTTTGTGCCCGGAACGGTGGCCTGGAAGAAGCGATCACCACCTCTGGTAATTGGATCGGAGTCGCTAAAGGCGGTCAGGAAGGGTTTTTCCCAGCGTTTCAGTACCTCCCAGGCCCGGCGATTAGGGACCGAGGCGGGATCGTCAGGAGAGACAGGAACGATCACCGGAAACTGGCGGGCACCTGCCAGATAGCGATCATCAGGAAAAGGAGCATCGTAGGCCGCGACGACTTCGGGTTCAAGTTCGCTCACGCAAGCGCCCTTGACGATGCCACCAACGTGAAAGGTTGGCGTTTCCAGCGCAAAACGCTTCCAGCGCAAAAAAGCCTCGCCCGGAGGGATATCGCCGGTCGGCAGAAACGTATTGGAGGCCACGATCCGCGAGAAGCGATGCTCATGCTCAGCTGCAAGGCGCAGACCGATCAAGCCGCCCCAATCCTGGCACATCAGCGTAATCTGCTTAAGATCGAGGGCACGCATCAGCCCGCGCATCCAATCCACATGGCGCTGATAGGTATAATCCTCACGGCTGGTCGGCTTGTCAGAACGCCCAAAGCCCACCAGATCGGGCGCGATGGCGCGATAGCCAGCATCGGCGATAATCGGGATCATCTTGCGGTAAAGATAGCTCCAGGAAGGCTCTCCGTGCAGCATCAGCACGGGAGCGGCATCTTCCGGGCCTTCGTCAATATAATGGATACGCACCTCATCCACTTCGACATAGTGAGGTGCGAAATCATAGCCCGGCAAGTTGTTAAAACGCTCATCGGGTGTGCGAAGTATCTCCATAAAGACGCTCCTATTGTTTCTCCGTGACGTGACAGAGTGATATGCAACGAGTCGTAAAACCGATTAATCTGGTCTGTATTGTACCACCTTTAGCATAGCAGAGAGGAACCCAATCTGAAACCTCATACCTATCTCATGCGTGGTCTAAATGATACTTGTTTCAAGGAAAATTGCCTTGTTTGACATAAAAAGGAACGGAGGGAATATGGCAAAGCTCAAAGATTTGCGCAGGACAAACGCCAAAGACGTACAACGCACGACCAAAGAGCGTACAAAGGATGTGAACGAAAAGGCCAAAGACCTGGCTCAGACCACGTATGCAGGTGCCAAAGACGTTGCCCAGACCACGTACGCAAGCGTGCAGGACAACATCCAGCCTGTGCTCAATAAGACACAGGCCGCCTTGCTGACAGGGTTTGGCCTGGCACAGGGCTTGCTTGCATATAACCAGAAGAAACAGGCTCGCAAGAAGATGCAGAAAAAACAGCAGCAATTGCGGGATATGCAAGCTAACATCCAGGACAACCTGAGTAATATTCAGGATAATATTGGTAGCGGTTGGGACAGAGTCATGGCGATGCTACAAGGCGGACTCGGTATGGCTCAGGACGCGACCAAAAAGAACAAGAAAGAAGCCCGCAAAAGCATCCAGAAGGCCCAGAAGAATCTTAAGGGAGTGCAAGACAAAATGCAAGACAACCTTGAGTCTAACTGGAACAAGGCCCAGAAAGCTTTTAGCAAGCGTTCCAAACAAGCCAGTAAATCGCTCTCACAGGCCACAGAGACCGCGAAGGATATGCGGGAATCGGCACAAAAACAGCTTGCACGTTACAAGCGCCGCCGCCGCCGGGCCAGATCGCTGTTCCGTATGGGGCTTATTCTCGGCGTGGTGCTCGCCTTTCTGTATACCCCTTTCACCGGCTCAGAGATTCGCCGCCGCATTGGCGAGCGGGTAGAGCATTATCGTGCCAGCCTGAGCATGTGATACTGCATACGGTCATGACACCACATAAAAAGAGAAGGTATCGGATAACCTTCTCTTTTTATTGGTTGCTGCCTCTTAAACTTCCCTTTCTCTACTACTAGTGGAAAACATGTTTTCACTTTCAGACGGTGATAGTTTGCATCTGTCCGCTCAGCATTTTGCGCAGCAAAACTTTGGCGCGATGGAAGTAGGTTTTCGCGGTCGCTTCCGGCATATTCAGAGCACGACCAATCTCCGAGAAGCTCAACTGAGAAGCATAGCGCAGCACGACTACAGCTCTGAACTTCGGAGGAAGCTCCTGAATAGTTTTATGCAACAGACGCTGGAGATCATGATGTTCTATCAACTCATCAGGAAGAGGACCGGGATCTGGCATATCACCCAGGAAAGACAGCTCTCCATCGCTATTCTCGGACTCCAATTGCGAGAACTGAATAGCGTAGCGGCGTCTGCGTCGTAGTTCATCGACACAACAGTTGCGGGCAACCTGAAATAGCCAGGGCTTAAAGGGTTCACCCGTGCCTAACTTCGGCAACGAAGTGAAGAAACGTAGCGAGACTTGCTGCAAAACATCACAAGCCTGATCATAATCACCCAGGAAGCGATAAATGAAGTTAAATAGAGGTGTACTGTAACGCTTCAGTAAAACTTCAAAGGCTCTCTGATCCCCCTTCAGCGTCAACTGTGCTAAAATGGCATCGGTCATCGTCATATCTGGAGCCGGGTTTCTCACGAGTTCTTGCGTTTGCACAACTAACCTCCTCATTTTCCCAAGTGGGTGATTTCTTATCTTACATAGATCCATCTAAACATTTACTTCTATCTGTTTGCTCACGGTTACTTTTTATATCTCCCTGTTATTAGGGTATCCCCTCATGACAAGAATTACAATGGAATTCCCTCCATAAAAACGCGACTATAAGTATTTGTAATCATAAACTAAAGTATGGTGGCAAAAGATTAGAATTTTCTTATTTTTGCATATTCAAGCCCGGCTATTGCTTGACAAGTTCGTGAGTCAACGGTAGGATAATCAAGACTTGCTTTTATAGTAGAAAAGAACCACTTTTTCTTTACAGATCATAATGACGAAAAACCAGAGTAGTTTGAGAATAGGAATTTGTGTTTAAAATTTTGGTATTCAGAGAGATATATGCAAATATTTGCATAGTATGCTAGTGTTTTGGTTTATAAGGTTCTTTGGGGAAAACTGTCAGGAGGGAACGAAGAATGAAAGAATCGGTTTCTGCCACCTCTTTTAGCGATGTTTTGAAAGCATTGCGCAAACAGAAGAAGATTACCCAGCGGCAGCTCGCTGAAAGGTTAGGAGTGCATTACAACACCGTCTCTATGTGGGAGCGGGGCAATTATTTACCAGAGAGTAAAGGGGTGGTCTTGACAGTTGCTAAAGAACTGGGCTTGAACGAGGAGCAGACACGCCAGCTGCTGGAAGCCAGCCTGACCGCTCTTACCCCCTATTGGAACGTGCCGTATCAACGCAATCTTTTCTTCACCGGGCGTGAAAGCACGCTCTCGCACCTCCACGAGATCCTTTCTCACAAGAGCAGCGCCACATCTTCTCATTCCTGTGCGCTCTGTGGTTTGGGAGGCGTTGGGAAGACGCAAATGGCCATTGAATATGCGTACCGGCACTTTCAAGAGTATTCCGCCGTTTTCTGGCTGCATGCTGAAACTTCTGAAAGTCTTATCTCTAGCTATGTTTCTCTCGCCGACCTGCTCAACTTTCCTCAACGGGCGATGGGGGAACAAAATGAGATTGTGACGGCAACGATCCAATGGCTGAATAAGCACAGCGATTGGTTGCTCATTGTCGATAATGTCGAAAATATCGAGCTAATCAAACCGATACTGCCCGTTGCCCGCAAAGGCTCTTTCCTCTTTACCACCCAGCTCTCAACCCTGGGAGCGCTGGCCGAGAATGTCCTCCTCAAGCCAATGACCTATACCGAGGGCATACGCTTTTTACTACGTCGCATTCGTTCCTCCAGCTCTGATAACGAGTATGAGGAGGCCACGCGGCTGGCGGCGACGCTGGGAGGACTGCCTCTGGCGCTCGATCAAGCTGGCGCATATATCGAAGAGACGCGCTGTAACATCTCCGATTACCTGAATCTCTACCAGCGGCACTATGCCTATCTGCTACGCCATCGTGGCACGGTCGTTGTCGATCATCCTGACACGGTTTACGCCACGTTATCGCTCTGCCTGGAAAAAATTCGTCAGAGAAGCCCTTTAGCCATTGAACTGCTCTATCTTTGTGCATTTTTTTCCTCAGAGGCCATTCCAGAGGAACTTATTAACGAGGCGGCAGCAATCAGCGGTTCACCTCTTGCTCCTTTAGCCAATAATCCGCTCCAACTTAATGAGGTCATCAGGGAATTATTGACGTATTCATTGCTGTACCGCGATCCCCGTTCAAAATTTCTCTCTATTCATCGCTTAGTGCAAGATATCCTTAAGGATATGATCGGTGAAAAGAATCTGCATGGATATATAGAAAGAACCGTGCAGGCGATCAATAACAAATTTCCCGATAGCAGAACATTTACGAACTGGTCTGCTTGCCAGCGCTACCTTCCCCATGCACAGCTCTGTGCCACACTGATCGAAAAATACCAATTACTTTTTCCAGAGGCGGCCCATCTTTTATTTCAGGTCGGGGTATTTCTGCTCCAACAGTCTCAATATGCGCATGCGGAACATCTTCTCCTGCAAGCCCTGAAGATCTATCAGCAGCTACCGGATGAGCCTTTAAAGGTGGCCGACTGCCTCAGCAATCTTGCTAC
>DASTZT010000252.1:0-12199 GCA_035764225.1 Ktedonobacteraceae bacterium | reverse complement strand
CCGGGTTTTTCCATAACCCACGCAAATGCCAACGCATGCTCTATTCTCTCCTTAATACTCTCTGTGTCCATCAATTGGGCACAAAGAGACGGTGGATCGTATCTTTCAGGAAAAATGGTGAAATGCGGTTGGCTGGAGGCAAAACAAACAGGTAGCAGTCAACGAGGCATGCTACATAGCAAGGATCAGAGTAATTTTCTCAAGTAGTGAGCTATAGATGCTCAGACCAGCGCAACCGCATGGCCGGAGCAAAAGATGCTGGTACCCATCGGGGCACCCCCTTCATTGATGATTTCAGCAGAAGTATACCATATGGAAGATGTGGGGGGAAGGCTCATGATGGGATTTTGACGCCGCGAGGCCCTGATTTAGCCTGGGTAGCGGCGATGATTACCCTGGTGCGATTTGGTACATGGAACTTGGCGATGATATGGCGCACATGCGTCTTGATCGTGTTCTCAGCGAGATGCAAGGCGCAGGCGATCTCTTTATTGGAGCGGCCCTGGATCAGCAGGCGTAATACATCGGTTTCGCGCTCCGTCAATGGTTCTGGCCCCTCTGGCTCTTGCAACTCACGGAGCAGGCAGGAGGAGGCTAGCGGAGAAAGATATGCCTGACCGCAGGCCGCGGCCCTGACCGCCGTGTGTAGTTCGTCGATCTGGTCATCTTTCAGTAAATAGCCGGTAGCTCCCGCCCGGATCGCGCTAGCGATTGAGGAGCCATCAAGCATACTGGTCAAGATGATAAGCTTGCTCTCTGGCACTGCCCGATGAAGCATCGTGGTTGCGCTAAGACCATCAATGTCGGGGAGTAGCCAGTCCATCAAGATGATATCCGGTCGTAGCGCCTGTGCCAGCTCTAGAGCCTCAGCTCCATTGCTCGCCTCAGCCACGATCTCTATATCTGCATCGCGTCCGAGGGACATGCGTAGCCCTGCTCGTACAATAGGGTAATCGTCTACGATCAGCACCCGAATGGTCATTAGCTCGTCTCCCTTTGTCTTCATCTCTCTAGAACTACTGTATGGCCGGAGAGACTCTTCAGAATTGTTTCTATTGTACTTTTCTCATGAAAAAAAGACATCGTCCGAACACTCTATTTTTAGTAGTGTCATCGTAGGGACTACAGCGCGAGTGCAGGATCACATTGGCCTCATCCAAAAGATGGATCAATCTCTCCACCCGAATTGTGAGCCGCTATCACCTTCTTGATTAGGAAACCTAAAAAATGTTACGCTCATAGCTATGATAGAGGCGTATCTCTTAATGCTGTGCTATAGCTGAAGTGAGCGGTAATGAATAAAAATAACCATTATAGCTGTGCTGTGGGACGGGAATACACCTCTCATTCTCACCGTCAGAATTTATACTGTACGTCAACTGCTATTACTCCTCTCATTGGACGCGATTATGAAGTGCAAACGGCATGTGCGCTGTTGCAATGCTCTGGTGTGCGCCTGTTAACGCTGGCTGGTCCAGGCGGTATTGGCAAGACGCGCCTGGCCTGGCAGATCGCGACAGAGGCACAGGCATCTTTTCTGGATGGCATTTATCTGGTGTTGTTAGCTGCCGTGAGCGAACCCGATCAGGTGCTTCCCACCATTTTGCAGGCTCTTGGGCTGCAACATACGAACTCAGCCCCTGTTTTTGAACAACTGCTAGCATTCCTGCGGAACAAGCATATATTGCTGGTGCTTGATAATTTCGAGCAGGTTATCACGGCGGGTTCTCTGCTAGTGGATGTGCTGGCGTGCTGTCCAGGTATCAGCATGGTTGTAACCAGTCGGTCCATTTTGCGTGTGCGGGGAGAGCACGAATTTCCGGTCACACCACTGGCTTTACCCGATCTGCGGCACCTGCCGGACCATGAAAATTTGCGCTATGTACCATCAATCAGCCTGTTTGTGCAGCGAGCGCAGGCCGTCAAACCAGACTTCCAGTTGACCGATAGCAATGCCCATTGCATCGCCGAGATTTGTGTCTGGCTGGATGGTGTCCCTCTGGCGCTTGAACTGGCAGCGGTGCGCATCAAGCATCTTTCTCCCCAGGCTCTCCTTCGTCGCCTGGGGCGTAGACTGGATTTGCTGACGCTGGGCCGGGCCGATATGCCGAGCCGCCAGCAGACGTTGCGTGCCACCCTTGCATGGAGCTACGATTTGCTGACCAGTGATGAGCGTACGCTTTTCCGCCGCCTCGCACTTTTTAGCGGCGGTTGCACGCTGGAGCAATTGGAATTGTTTTGCTCATCTCTCTCCGGTATAGAGACGCCCGTGTTAGATGTGGTGGCCTCCCTGATGGACAAGAGCTTGTTGCAGTGGAGCGAGCGAGCTGGTAATGAGCCGCGCCTGCTCATGTTGGAGACGGTGCGCGAATATGCCCTGGAATGTTTGCTGGCAGCAGGAGAGTGGGAACCTTGCCGTCAGGCTTATGCTCTGTGCTATATTGCACTGGTAAAAGAGGCAGAACATATGGCGTATGGCCCGCAGCAGGAGTCGTGGCTGAAGCGTTTGGAGCAAGACTATGAGAATGTACGCCAGATGCTCCAGTGGCAGCTAGAATGTGGTAGCGTAGAAGAACTGTTCCACCTGGTCTCCGTCCTGGGGGAATTCTGGTTGATGCGCGGCTATAGTGGTGAAGGGAGACGCTTTTTAGCAGCAGCGTTAGCAACTACGGGTGCCAGCGAGGTGGATATATCTCTCCAGGCAAAAGCTTGCTATACCGCAGGACGACTCGCTTTCTGGCGGAATGATCTGGATAATGCGACTTCCTACTTAGAAAAATGTGAACGTCTGTATCGAGCACAACAAAATAAGCCAGGGATCGCGGCTGCATTGCTCTATCTGGGCACAATCAAAAAGTATCAGGGGGCATGCAAGCCGGGAAATGCTATGCATGAGGAGAGCTTGAGACTCTATGAGGAGGTTGGAGATCGAAGTGGCGTTGCCGATGTGCTGCTAATGCTGGGCATGGAGGCTCATCATGGTGGCGATGTCGTGCGGGCGCGAGATCTCTGCGAGCAAAGCCTGACGCTAGCCAGAGCAACGCACTATACATGGGCTATAGCGGCTAATCTGCATTATCTGGGATGGGGTGCCTATCTCCAGTGCGAATATGAGACGGCTCATACCCTGACATCAGAGAGCCTCGTCTACTTTAAACTCTTAGGCAGGCCCCTGATGGTAGAAGCCCTCGTGGTTCTGTCGTACGAGCTGAAAGCTCTTGGCGATGAGACAACGGCGCTCGCAGTCGTTGAGGAGGCACTGGCTTTAAGCAAGGAGATAGAGCATGAAGAAGGTTGCGCACTGGCATTGTGCGGCCTGGGGCATCTTGCCCTCTGTCAAGGTGATGTTGCAAAGACATGGAAGCTGCAAGAGGAATGTGTGCGGTTGTTGCTGCAAGAGAAGGCGTGGACGAGTGGGAGAGTAAGGTGGATTTTGGCCTCTGCTCTCGAAGCGTTGGGGGTGCTCACCTTCGGTAACGGGCACGCTGCATGCGCTGTCAAACTCTTCGGTGTGGCCGCTGGTGTACGCGCTCTGCATGGCTATGATAGCCCCCTCAGGATTGAGTTGCAGCTCTATGAACACACGCTCTCCGCAGCTCGCTCGCTGCTGGGCGAAGGAGGCTTCGATGCTGCATGGGCCGAGGGAAAGAAAATCGCCCTTGAAGGTGCTTTTACGCTAGATGCATTACTTCCCAGGCAACATACCCTCATACCTGCCTCATATCCAAAAGCAAAATCCTCTCCGCCTCTTCATGCCGGGCTGACCATTCGTGAATCTGAGGTGTTGCGCCTGTTAGCAAGCGGACTGACAAACAACCAGATTGCCAATTGCCTGGTGCTAAGTCCTCGCACGGTCAATGTGCATGTCCAGGCCATTTACCGCAAGCTTGGTGTAATCTCGCGTAGCGCCGCCACGCGCTACGCCGTTGAGCACAGAATTGTGTGAGAAGTAGTTTTTGCTCAAGAGATGGAAGATTGTTTTTTGGGGCGTGAATTGGGTATGCTATCCAGCAGAAACCTCAGAAAGGAAGGAACCTTATGGAGCAGAAAAAAACCACGTTACGCCGCAATTAGAGAGCAAAAGAAGTATCAGGAAAGGATAGGGATACATCATGACCGAAACATCACGCAGAGGACGCACTATTCATGTTCACCGCGATCAATGGCATCTGGCGTGGGACCACAGCATAGCCCCCATTGCCAGGATACAATCGGGCGAAGAGGTCAGCTTCGACATGTTGGAGGCTTCCAATGGACAGATTGGCCCGGAAAGTACCGTCGATGCCATTCGCACGCTCGATTTCGCCCGCGTTGATCAGGTCAATGGACCGATTTATGTGGAGGGCGCGGCCCCTGGCGATACGCTGGAGGTAGAGTTCCTTGATTTACAGTCTGCCGACTGGGGCTGGACGGCCATCATTCCAGGCTTTGGTCTGTTGGCAGACGAATTCCCCGAACCGGCCATTAAGGTCTGGCATCTTGAAGGTGGGGCCGATGGCTATGGCGAGTTTGCGCCGGGTATCCGCATCCCTCTGGCTCCGTTCTGCGGTGAGATTGGTCTGGCTCCTGGTGCCGCTGGTGCGCTCTCGACCATTCCACCTTACCGTCACGGGGGCAATATGGATACCAAGCATCTGACAAAGGGGGCGCGGCTTTTCCTGCCAGTGGAGGTCGAGGGGGCGCTCTTCTCAATGGGCGACGGCCACGCAGCTCAGGGCGATGGTGAGGTGTGTGGGACCGCCATCGAAACGCCGATGCGGGCGACGGTACGCCTGACCGTGCATAAAGACATGCCGATACCGGAGCCGCAATTTTTCACGGCTGGTCCGCTTGCTCAGCGCACCAATACCGCTGCGTATTATGGCACTGATGGGATCGGTCCCGATCTGATGGAGGCCACGCGCAAGGCTGTGCGTCATATGATCGATTATCTGCAACGCACCTATGGTTTATCGCGTGCCGATGCCTATATGCTCTGTAGCGTCGCTGTTGATCTCAAGCTTTGTGAGGTGGTGGATGCGCCGCACTGGGTGGTTGGCGCGTTCTTGCCGCAAAGTATTTTTACGACGCGTTCGTAGCCTGTTTGCTATGTGAATAGCCTGAGAAAAGGGCAAGCGCGAGGTCTTGAAATTCCGCCCGCCAACGCCGCTGTCGCGTCTAGCTGCGCTCAGGCGGGCGGCAAGGAGGCCCCCACCCAATCCCCGCGCCGCCCCTTGCCCCTACGGTTGCCTCACGATCTGCCATCCCCCAAAAAATCATGATGGAACGGGCTCAACGAAGGTGGGGCGGAGGCAGGTAGGGGCAAGGGGAGAGGTGAGGCGGTGCGGGGGCCTTGCGCTTGCCCTGCGGGGGATGCTGTAGGGGCAAGGGGCGGAAGGGGCCTCGCGCCTGCCCTGGTTGGCTGTTTGCCTCGTTGGTTTCACTACAACCATCATAAATATGACAATAGATGGCAGTTTGGGTGGGGTATACTTTCTTTCTGTGTAAAGCAATAGAAAGCAGCAGAGAAAGAAAAGGGGAAGAAATATGGTACAGTATGGTTTCATTATTCCGGGCGGCGATCTCCAAACCTTAACGGACCTGGCGGTTGAAGCCGAACAGGCAGGCTGGGATGGCGTTTTCTACTGGGATGGCATCTATATCGAATCCGCGCAACCCATGTTCGATCCGTGGATCGTGATGGCGGCTATGGCTATGCATACTCAGCATGTGCGTCTTGGGGCCGTGCTCACGCCCTTATCGCGCCGTCGTCCCTGGAAAGTTGCACGCGAAACCGTCACACTTGACCATCTTTCGCATGGCCGTCTGGTTTTGCCCGTTGGACTTGGGGCGCTGGACGACGGTGGCTTTGGCAAGGTGGGCGAGGCGACGGATCGCAAAGTGCGTGCTCAGCTATTGGACGAGAGCCTGGATATTTTAACGGGTCTGTGGAGCGGCCAGCCATTTAGCTATCAGGGAACTCATTACAAAATTGAAACCATGACTTTCTCTCCCACGCCGATCCAGCAGCCGCGTATCCCCATCTGGGTAGTAGGTGCGTGGCCCAGACCGAAATCGTTACGGCGTGCCTTGCGCTACGATGGCATCATGCCAACCTGCATCAACGCCGATGGAACTTTTGGCCAGATGACGCCGGAGGATATTCGCGCTCTGAAGGCATATATTCATGAGCAACGTGAGCCAGACGCTCCCTTTGATATTGTCTGGGAGGGTGAGACTCCGGGCGATGATCCCCAAAAGACGCGAGCAATTCTAGGGCCATATATCGATGCTGGCATTACCTGGTGGATGGAATCGCGCTGGTCGGCTCAGGATCAAAACGAGATTCGCACACGTATCCAGCAAGGACCGCCCCGCTTATAAAAATTTGTATCATCCTTCGGTTGGGCGAGATGAAAATCGCTCGTGGGGAGGATGACATGTAGGGCGGGATGACTCTATACTCCTCGCAGACAGATGGCTACCATCCAGATGCGCGAATGTACTGAATGCAGAGGAGGAGCGATTATGGATAATATGACGGATATGATCCGCAGGCGTCCCATTGGCGTGAGCATTATTGCTATCCTGGTTGCCATAGCCGGTATTATCACTCTGATCTCGTCCTGCTCATGGTTCTTCGGCGTTGGTATCTTTGGCTTTCACCTTCCTGGGGGCATCCGTCGATTTGGCGTCTGGTATGGCATTTTTTCTCTTGTCATCGGTCTGATTCAGCTCTACTTCGCATGGGGATTGTGGTCGCTGCAACGCTGGGCCTACCTGGCGACCGTGATTATCGAAATTTTGAATGTGGTCTTGACCATTGTGAGCTGGACGCAAGGATACTTTAACTGGCCCAGTTTTCTCCTCAATCTGGTTATTCCGGTGGTGATCCTGGTGTACTTCCTGGCCGATAGCGACGTTCGCGAGGCGTTCAGAGTGCCCGCGCTAGACCAACTCTGACCGTGTGGCTCCAGCATGGTTCGCCCCAGGCATTCATCAATCTACCCTCTCTTTGATGATGCCTGGGGCGGACTTTATTACTGCGTAGCTTTGTTTACCTCTGACTTTTTAATACATAATTGACCAGGGCCATGAAGACGAAAATGTTGGGTACCTTTGCCACCATGACCGAAGACCAGCTTAGCCACTTGCCTTCTTTTTTGACCGTGACCACGCCGCGATTCACGCCCATTTCTTTGATCTGGCTCCAGGGCAGCAGTTCTTTGCTATTGCTGACGCCCTGTTTGCTAATGCTAAGTGGGCCAAAGGTGATCGTGTTCCCGGCGTTATAGGCGCTAACGACCTGCGGCAACAGGTAATTGGTAATCTGCTGACTGATAGTATTGCCCAGTTGCTCAACATTAGCGAATTTATCGTTAAGCACGACCTTTCTGCCGTCTCTACTACGCACCGTGTAAATATGCGTAGTACCTGTATAGACGCCGTTGGTGTAGTGCTTTGTGACCGATTGCCACATGGCCTCAATCTGATCCCAGCGGAAAGCCTCGATAGCGTTGCCGCGAGTGAAAGCAAAACCATCTGTGCAGACGTAGACGTGCCATGAGTGATAGATTACCGGCAGGAAAACATAATAGAGGGCCAGCCCTATGAAGAGCAGGCTAAAGCCTAGAAGAACCAGCATTGTAGAGGTCTGAGAGGTAGAATTGAGCGCGCCAACCCCAAAACCACCCCCCGCGAGGATGCCTATAACAATCATGGTAATCATGGTCGATTTCTTGACGCCCACCTTGTATTCGGTCTGCGGCGTGCCTAATTGATAGGTTGCAGCCAGCTGCGCCGCTTCCGGTGGCAGTTGTTGCTGTTGTAATACGCGCATTTGTTGTTCCATGAGCAATGTACTCCTTAGATTGATAATGATCGATAAAGCGTCTGTTCCTGCTATCCAGCTAGAACCATTCACAGAAATGCCTTTGTCACAGGCAAACCATACCACCTTGAGAAGATGCGCGAGAAGATTGCGTTGACTGAATTTGACGAAAGAAGAGCCATTTTACGGAGCAAATGTAGCATGCCTCGGAAAAAAAGTCAAGCATACAAGAAGGTTGCCATGAGCCACTAAGCGAGAAAAAGACCATCCTTCTATGGTCGCTATGGCAATTTCGCACGTTGCAGGCTCAGTATATCTTGCACCAGGATCGTTCCGCCACGTTGAGGGTTGACCGAGGTAAAGGCGATAGGTATTTCTAGTACCTCTTCCAGGCGTTTGAGATAGTATCTGGCCTCCGCTGGCAGCCCTGCATAAGAAGAGACCGCAGTTGTGCTGCACAGCCATCCTTTAAGCTCTTCGTAAACAGGCTCGCAGGCGGAAAGATCGTTCAAATTGGCGGGCAGGCTGCGAACCGTTTTCCCGTGAAGGTGATAGGCGGTGCAAATTTTGATGGTGGGAAAAGTATCGAGCACGTCAAGTTTGGTAATAATGGCTGTATCGAGGCGATTAAATTGAGCGACAAAGCGGCCAACCACGGCATCAAACCAGCCACAACGCAGCTTCTGACCGCCATCCATATCATATTCATTGCCCTGCTTGCATAATTGATCGCAGGTATCGTCAAAAATTTCTGTCGGCATGGGGCCGCTTCCGGCGCGAGTCATATACGCTTTGTACACGCCAATAACGTGGTCAACGGTGCGCGGTGGTAGCCCTGCTCCGCTGGCCGCATTGGTGGCAGCCGCACCCAATGGATGCCTGCCAATATCGATGTCAAGCAAGGCTCCCTGAGAGCCTTCCAACAGGATCGCTTTTTGCTCAAAGAGGGCATCCTGTAGCATCGTTTCGGTATCGGCAATATATGGACGGAGGTGCTGCCCGAAACTGAAGTACTCACCGTGGATTTCTTCAAGGGAAAGAGGAGGTTGACCGTAGATCTGCGTAATCATGCGATTTTTTTGTTGCAGAATAGTAGAAAGTTTGGCCCGAAAAAGATCAACGTCCAGCAGGTCGATCATACGTATGCCGATACGAGCATGCTTATCGACATAGGCTGGATTGATGCCCCATTGTGCGCTATCAATCTTATCAGTATCGTGGATGTCCTCTTTGAGTCGGTCCAGTAAGACATGGTATGGCATGATGACGTGGGCATGTTTGCTGATATACAGGCGGGAGAGATCGATACCAAGCTGTTGTAGTTCGCTTATTTCAGCGAGAAGCCGTTTAGGATCAATGACCACGCCATTACCGATAATGCAGGTTGTATTGGGGGTAAGAATACCGGAGGGGACAAGACGAAAAATGAACTCACCTTTTTCGTGGATGACACGATGCCCGGCGTCGCTTCCTCCTTGATAACGCACAACATAGTCCGCCCATGTTGATAGCTCGTCTACAACCTTTCCTTTGCCTTCATTGCCCCATTGTGCGCCCATAACTGCAACTACCGTCATAAAAAGTTTTCCTTCCCGGATGAGAAGCTATTCTTGCTCAGCAGGTTTAAACAGGTTATAGAGTTCCGCGATCAATCAGACAGTCCCTGGCAGCGCCTACTGATACATAGCGGATAGGGCGGGCTATCAGGCGCTCGATCTCCAGAACGTATGCTTGCGCGGCCTTTGGCAGCTCGCTAAAGTTGCGGATATGCGAGATATCCTCTTGCCATCCCTCCATTTCCTGATAGACGGGACGGCATTGTTCCAGCACTGCGTTGATTGGGAACTCTTTAATCGCCTTGCTATTCAGCCGACCAACGCCGCTGTCGCTGTCTTGGTATCCAGCCGACCAACGCTGCTTCTCCGTCTGGCTATTCCGAAGGTCAACGCCGCTGTCGTGTCTAGCTTCGCTCAGACCTTCGGCAAGGGAGGCTAGCTCTCGCTCAGGTCGGCTGCTAGGAAGGCTAGCTTCGCTCAGGTCGTCTGCAAGGGAGGCCTTCCCGTCAATTTCATAATGTGTGCAGATGAGCAGGGTTTTGCGACCGCTCAAGCTATCGAGCTTGGTCAGGGCAATTTCTGTTGCTCCCTGGACGTAGGCACCGTAGCGCGAGGCCAGCGCATCAAAGTGACCAATGCGGCGTGGGCGGCCCGTCGAAGCTCCGTACTCCTCCGCGACTTCTCGCAACTCGTTCGCGACCTCGGATTGGAGGATCTCGGTAACAAATGGTCCCTCTCCGACGCAGGTGGCAAAGGCTTTCATTACGCCAAGCACACGGTCAGGGGCAGCACCAAAAAGTCCACCGCCGATAGGAGCGAAGGCGGCCAGGGCGGATGAGGATGTCGTATAGGGATAAATGCCGAAGTAGACATCGCGTAAGCTGCCTAGCTGAGCTTCGAACAGGATGCGCTTATTTTGACGCGCAGCCTCGTCAAGCAAAACGGTTGTATCGCAGATCATATGTTTGATCCGGTTGCCGAAGGTGTTGACCCAGTCCCAGGTTTCCTCAAAAGAGACGCCATGCTCTTTGCCGTAGACGCCTCTGGCGATCAGATTCTTCCACTCCACAACCTGTCGTAGCCGCTCTTTTAGCCACACTGGATGCAGCAGTTCTCCAACCTGAATAGCCTTTTTCACCGCCCGGTCCCCGTAAGCTGGCGCTATGCCTCTTTTGGTGGAACCAAACGGGAGCTGTCCGCCACGCTCCAGGCGTTCCTCCTCCCATGCATCCTCGTGCCAATGGAAGGGAAAACAGATGGTAGCGCGATCTGAAACTTTGAGGTTGACGGGGGAGATGCCCCGGCCCTGAAGATCCTGTATTTCTCTGGCTAATGCCTCGATATCGATCACTGTGCCTGGACCAAGCACATTGGTAACGGCGGGATTAAAGACGCCAGATGGAATGAGGTGCAATTTGAACGTACCGCGCTCATTCACAACCGTATGTCCGGCATTATTGCCACCCTGGTACCTGACGACAACATCCGCGTTCTGGGCTAAGTAATCGACCATGCGCCCCTTGCCCTCGTCGCCCCAGTTAATGCCCACGATGATTTCGATGCTCATGCTGCTCCTATACCTGTCCTGCTTCTGCGATGATTACCTCTAAAGTGGAGTGTACCACGTCACAGAAAATCTTTCCAATATCCTCGGACGATTTTTACAATCCAGGTCTTTCCTTTTAAGGGAAAGATGTAGCGAAGCCTGTTTTAGAGGCAACACTGGCAGCAATAGCATATAATGGTACAGAGAGAACGCTCTATCACTCAGCGGTGATTTCCTCTATCCCTCACCCGGTTCTAACGATTTTGATACTATTTGCGGCGAAAGGTTAGAGCATCATGACAGACTATGTGCGAACATTGCCTCTTGGTTCTGCTACAGTTACCGTGATTAACGTCGGCGATATTGCTTTTCCGCTATCAGAAGCGATGGATGTGCCTGAGAGCGAGTGGCGGCCCCGCTATGCGGAAGTGTTTGAGAAGCCGCTCTCCTTCGGCAGCCAGTGTGTTCACATTGCGCTGCCAGGAGCATCGATTCTGGTTGATGCTGGCGACTATGAACGCTCCTTCCCTCCAAGTTCACCTTTTTTCCTGCAAGGGTACCAGCCGCCACCGGATTTGCTGGCGCAGCTGCACAGTCGGGGTATTGAGCCTGAAGACATTACCCATCTCATTATTACGCATGCGCACTTCGATCATTATTCCGGTGTGACCATAGAGCGCGACGGCCAAAACGTCCCCAGCTTCCCTCGTGCTCGCTGCTATCTTGGGCGCAAAGATTGGGAGCAAGAGTGGTTGCAGCAATCTCTGCAAGACCCCTCAACCTCAAATAGCCGCACGCTGGGCGTATTGCAGCAGGCGGGCTTGTTAGAACTGGTTGACGGCGATGCCGAACCGCATCCCTCAGTGCAGATCATTGCTGCTCCTGGTGAATCGCCAGGGCATCAGATTGTGCGGGTGCATGTGGATGGTCAGACGCTCTACTGCGTGGGTGACTTGTATCACCATGCCGTTGAGGTAGAACGCCCTGACTGGATGGCTTCCTGGGCCGACAAGCAGGCAAATTTTGCCAGCCGCCGGGCGCTTGAGAAGCACGCGCCTGACGAAGACGCTGTATTGGTAGCAGCGCATATGCCCGTTGGTCGAATGCAGCGAACCGCACCGGGTGTGGAATGGGTGACGATATAGCTGTTAGTTTCTTTTAGTGCGATATGAGATGATGCACCTTGACGAATAAATAAGGGAAATGGAGGCAGGGCAAGCGCGAGGCCCCCACCCCATTTTCCCCCATCCCCTTGCCCCTACCGTCTCCATCGCCCGGTGAGCATGC
>DASTZT010000251.1:0-5980 GCA_035764225.1 Ktedonobacteraceae bacterium | reverse complement strand
GTGGGGAACACGGGCGAAAACCTGCTCCATCACGCCATACGTGCGCTGATCGCGGTACTGAAACGGCAGGCCGAGCAGGAGACCATTACTATCTACCAGGCCATAATCGACTCCCCAGCCATCGACGCCAACGCTGTCGAGCGTCCCTGCGAGTTGCCGCGCTCTTCGCAAGCCAGCGAGGACTTCGTTCCACAGGCCCGGCATATTCCAGAAGCGGTGTCCGCGCACCATTACTGGCTGGTTGGGGAAACGATGGACCTCCTCAAGATCAAGATTTTGCCCATCGAAGCGAGCCAGGATCACGCGTCCGCTCTCGGCTCCCAGATCGATGGCAGCTATATTGCGTGTCGCCACATTCTCCCCCTTTCTTAGCGCGGATATGCTGCTGCGATCCCGCCATCAACGTTGAGGATATTGCCCGTACTTTTCACGGAGCGCGTCGGCGAGGCAAAAAAAGCCACAGCTTCGGCGATATCCTCTGGCAAAATGTTAACGCCCAATGTTGTCCGTTTGCGGTACACTTCCTCCAGTTGATCGGGAGCGACGCCATACGTGGCTGCCCGTTCCTGTCGCCAGGCGCTATCCCAGATACGCGATCCGGTCAGCACCGCATCCGGGTTAACCGTATTAACGCGAATGCCGAACTGACCACCCTCTTCCGCCAGACAGCGAGCCAGGTGTGCCTCGGCGGCCTTAGCTGTTGAATAGGCGGCGGCATTTTTACCAGCAACCAGGGCGTTCTTGCTGGCAACAAAGACCAGATTGCCCCCACGCCCCTGTGCCTGCCAGTGGCGGAATCCCTCGCGCGCCACCAGAAAGTAGCCAGTCGCCAGCACATTCCAGTTAGTATTCCACTGCGAGAGCGTCGTTTCGGTAATGGGTGCGCTCGTAGCCAGTCCAGCATTGCTAACAACCACATCAACACCACCGAATGCCAGAATGGCCTGCTCAAAAGCTTCCTGGACGCTTGCTTCACTGATCACATCCATTTTTACCGCCACCGCCCTTCCGGCTCCAAAGTGCTGGTTGAGATGCGCCGCGAGTTGCTCCGCACCGGACAGGTCAATGTCGGTGGCGACGATATGCGCTCCATCCTGGGCAAGGCGGTGGCAGGTAGCAGAGCCAATGCCACCAGCCGCGCCCGTGACCAGCACGACATGGCGGGCAAACTCGCGTTCGGGCGGAGCCAGTTTCAGCTTATACTGCTCAAGCGGCCAATACTCGACGGCGTAACTCTCGGCATCAGAGAGCGAAATGAAGCCGCCACATGCTTCCGCGCCGCGCATTACCGCAATGGCACGATGGTAGAGTTGAGCCGAGATATCGGCCATTGCCGCATCCTTACCGGTGGTGAATATCCCCACGCCGGGGATCAATATTACGCGTGGATACGGATCGGCGACCGCATCGCTTGCGCGATAGACTGGCGATGCGGCATCAGGATCGAGGTTCTGCTGCGCGTTGGTCTCAAGGTAGCGCTGATATTTCGTGCGATACGCCGTTACGCCTGCTTGCAAAGCTGCGATAAGCGAGCCACGATCCTGAGCTGGCGTCCACTCTACGAGCAGGGGCCAGGGTTTGGTATGGACCAGGTGATCGGGGCAGGCCGCGCCGATGGTTGTCAAACGGGGGGCGTCCTGGCTTTCGCTAAAGGTCAGTACATCTTCGCTATCTTCGAAGCGCAAAATCTGCCGTTTTTCTTCTGAGACCAACCCGCGTAAAATCGGGGCAACCTGAGCCGCAATAGTGTGCCGCTCCTGAGCTGAAAGCACACTGACACGCATCCCACCGAAAACGGAGCGACCGGCACGAACAAGGCGCGACTCTACATAATTGTGCGCCCGCGAGATGGTATGGAGAGTAGAAGAGTAGCAGGCTTCGTCGCTCTCGCCCCAGGTGATGAGGCCATGTTTGGCGAGAATGACCAGCTTCGCGGATGGATTAGCCCGGACGGCCAATGCGACCTCGCGCGCCAGCCCAAAGCCAGGGCGACGATAGGGTATCCAGATAAGGTCATCGCCAAAGCAGTCCCGTGCCAGTTCTTCGCCATTGGCAGCGCAGGCGAAGTAGTTGGCGGCGTCGGCGTGGGTATGATCGACGTGGGCAAATGGCAGGAAAGCATGTAATAGCGTCTCAATGGAAGGACGCGGGCGGCCTGGTTCGTAGAAACAGTGCGCGAGATAATCTACCATCTCGCTATCACTCATGCGTTCACGTTGTAGCAAAAGAAGCACATCATCCAGGTACAGCCCGGTAAATGAGGCAGACGTGACCGTTGCAAGATCGGAACCGGAGCCTTTGACCCACAAAATACGCACGGGACGACCGCGAAAGTCGATCTCATTCGACTTGGCGGAGGTGTTACCCCCTCCCCAGTTGCAGACGGAGCGATCCGCTCCCAGTTTGCGCGAGCGTGCAACGAGTCGTGCGAGCATAGCTGATGTTGTGATACCTGTCATTGCCGTGAATCCTTTGCGATTAGATGCGATCAATCGGGTAGATGCGATCATGCGGATGAATAAATGATGTTGGAAACAGGCCACAGTATCCTGCCCCAAAGAAGCATGCTTACTGCCTGTGGTGGTATTTCCAACATCATTTATTCATGAGCATAACTTGTCTCTACGCCCCTGGATAGCCGCTTGATGTGGTGGTTGCAATGCGCTCACGCGCTATACGTTCGGCGTAACCACTGGCACGAAATGCTGCGATGGGATCGGAGGCAAGCCCCAGACGCACGCGGGCCTCGGAGAGCAACGAACGCACATCTGTTTCATATGCCGCCTGGAGCACGCGATATGCTGCCAGTACATCGCCAGCTTCCTGGGCTTTTCGCAGCGCGGCGCGGTCCACCAGTAGCGCCTTCGCGTAGGCCATCTGCACATTGAGGACGCTCTGGATCATCGCCTCAATTTTGGGCTCGATATTGTGCGACTGATCAATCATGTAGGCAATGCGAGCGGCATTAGCATTGCCATCGGCGCTTGCACCGACGATCTCATTGAAGATACAGAAGAGTTCAAAGGGATTGAGCGAGCCGACTATCAAATCGTCATCGGCATAGCGGCGGTCGTTGAAGTGAAAGCCGCCCAGCCGATCTTCGTCGAGCAGCTGCGCCACAATCTGCGCGATGTTGGTTCCCATCGGATGATGGCCAGTATCCACCAGCACCTCTGCCTGCGCACCTAGCTTTTGTGCCATGAGCAGCGACGTTCCCCAATCCGGGAGATCGGTGGAGTAGAAGGCCGGTTCAAAGAACTTGTACTCGATGAGGAGACGCATACCAGCGGGCATGGCAGCATAGATGGATTGCAGGGAAGCCAGCAGGCGATGGCGGCGGCGGCGCAGGTCGTCTTGCCCAGGATAGTTGGTGCCATCGGCTAACCATAGGCTGATAATATCCGAGCCGACTAACTGGGCAATTTTGATGCACTCTATGACATGGGCGATGGCCTGCTGTCGCACCGCCTTATCGAAATGGCACAGGCTGCCGAAGCGGTAGGCATCATCCTGAAAAAGGTTGGGATTGACGGCCCCGACACACAGGCCGAGTTCTCCGGCGTACTCCTTGATCGCTGACCAATCGTCTACTTTATCCCAGGGGATGTGAATGGCAACGCTGGGACAGATGCCCGTGACCTTCTGCACCTGCGCCGCGTCCGCCAATTTCTCACGCAATGTGCTGGCAGCCCCCGGCCAGTGAAACACTTTGAAGCGCGTCCCAGAATCTCCGTACCCCCACGAAGGAGTCTCGACGCGCAATTGTTGCAGGGCCGCAATGACACTATCGATAGGAGTGCCTTGTTCCCGCAAGCGATTTTCGATTTCTGAACTCACATGCACACCTTGTCTGACTATGCCGACATTTGTATCGAATAGGGGTTCGCATTAATCGAGATGAAAAACTTCTTCAAGAACAGGCGGGAAGCCCGTAGACGCCTCGACTTCGCGGATTAAAATATCACTCATCTGAGCCTCCCAGCGTTCGCTGGCCTGGCTGGTAGCCATGATCTCCAGATAGTGCTGAAAATCCTCGATCTCCATATAAGCGAAAAGTTCCGTACCGCGCAGGTAGATCGAGTAGTTCTGACATCCCGCGCGCTTGAGGTCCGCCAGCAGTTCTGGCCAGACTTGCTGGTGACGCCGCCGATACTCTTCTTCAGTGTCGGGTTTGATCCTCATGGTGAAAGCAATACGCTGCATAGCACCCTCGTATCCTTGTGAACCAATCGCGAGAACAGATGCAGAGAAGCGGCCCTCTCTGCATCCTCTCAGGAACATGACAAACGAACCTAGAAGTTAAACTGGTCGATATTGGTGCTGTTAAACACTGTCGGCGGGCCTAGCAAGACCACGTTATTGGCAGCGATGGTATAGCTACCGAGCTTGCCTGCTGTGAACGTCTCGCCAACATTGCCCTTGATTTTGCCTTGAGCCAGCAAGGTCGCGACATAATACGCCAGATAGCCCAGGTTAGCGGGATTCCATAGCTCGAAGCCTTTGATCGTGCCATCCTTCACGTACTGACGCAGTTGATTGGGCGTCCCTAGCCCAGTGAGCGCCACCTGACCACCTTTATGCACCGATTCGAGGGCGCGGGCCGCCGCAGCGATACCCACTGTGGTTGGAGAAATGATCCCTTTCAGGTTGGGATACTGCTGCAATAGGGCCAGCGTCTGGTTAAAGCTAGTCTGGTCATCGTCATTGCCGTAAGCGACCTTGACCAGTTGCATATTGGGGTACTTATCCGTCAGCTCCTGCTTCATAAAACCGATCCAGGTGTTCTGGTTTGCAGCGGTACTCGCCGCCGAGAGGATAGCAATCTGCCCGCTGCCATTGATTTGCTGGCCCAGCAAATCCACCTCGCTGCGACCAATCTGCTCGCTATCGGCTTGGTTGACAAAGATGTTGCGTGCATCAGTTGCGACATCAGCATCATAACTCACGACCTTGATCCCCTGCGCCATCGCCTGTTTCAAAGATGGCGCGACCGCATTGGGATCATCGCCTGATATGACAATGGCGCTGACATGCTGCTGAGTGAGGCTAGTGATGAATGGCACCTGAGCAGCGGCATTGGCTGAGGATGGACCAACCTGCTTGAATTGTCCACTCAGATCCTTCGCAGCCTGCTGCCCTCCCGATGCGGCGGTATCAAAATACGGGTTGTTCACCTGCTTGGGCACGAATACGATGTTGAGACCGCCCCCTGTAGCGCCAGGAGTACCTCCACCTGGGCTGGATGTGCCTCCACAGGCGGCAAGCAGGAGCAGGACAAAAACCAGGAAACTGGGGACGAGTGTTTGAAATAGCTTCTTCACTGCCTTCTCCTTCCTTCGGGGTAGGGACAAGCGGTAGCTCCCCGATTCATCGTGGGAGCCCGATTCATCGTGGGCGTTGCCCCTACGAACTGCCCGTGGCAAGACGCCGACGGGCTATCACAGCCCGGATGCTCCGGGCAGCATTAGGCCCCAGCACAGAGAAAATCAACAACAGGCCAATAGCGAGACTCTGGATATCCCCGCTGATATTGACCAGGCTCAATGCGTTCTGTAAAACGCCGACAATGAAAATGGCCAGCATCACGCCCAACAACGAGCCACGCCCCCCAAAGATATCGACGCCGCCCAGTAAAACGACCGTCACGACAGAGAGTTCGAAGCCTACGGCATTGTCCGGTCGCGCGCTGGAAAAGCGGGCGGTAAAAATCACTCCGGCGAGCGAGGCGATCACGCCAGAAAGAATAAACAGGAGCAGTTTTACCCGATTCACGTTAATGCCGGAAAAACGCGCCGCCTCTTTGTTATTGCCAGTAGCGTAGAGCTGCCTCCCCCAACGGCTGAAATGCACCAGAACGACAAAAATCACTACCAGAATGATAAAGATCAGACCTGACCAGGGGAGCTGCGTACCTGGAATCATGCCGAAGCCCAGATTCGTAAAAGTGGTGGGAAAGTTGCTCACCGCCTGATCGCCCAGC
>DASTZT010000250.1:0-4158 GCA_035764225.1 Ktedonobacteraceae bacterium | reverse complement strand
TTGTAAGAATATCGCTGGAAGGGCAGAGTCTGGGGCGATATCACATCCAATCAAAGATTGGCGATAGCGCCCATAGCAATGTCTATCAAACCTATGATCGGCTCCGTGAGCAGCAAATCGCACTGAAAGCTCTTCAGACAAATTCTATTCCTTACCATGTCATGGACGCTTCTCTCGATGAGACGAATTTTTTCCAACAAGAGGTGGATCTGGTCCATTCACTGAACCATGCTCATATTCTCCCACTCTGGAACAGTGGAAAATCCTATGTTAGTGGGAATCCGTTTGTGTACAAAACTATGCCGTACTACGAAGAAGGCTCACTTGCGGACTGGCTGCATAAGAACGGAAACAAACCGCTTTTGCCGCGCGAGGTCTGCCATATCATTTCGCAGTTGGCTGATGCACTGCAATATGTGCATGATCGTCAGATTGCCTATCAGAATATCAAGCTATCAAATATCATCATTCGCGATAAAACCAAAAATATGTATGAGATGCATGTGCTCCTGGCCGATTTTGCCATCTCGCAAGATGGCACCTTCTTCTCCAGGACGCATGAAGCCTATCCTTATATGGCTCCTGAGCGCTGGAATAGCCAGGCTTTTCCGGCTTCAGACCAGTACGGATTGGCTGTCATCGCCTATGAGCTGCTGGCTGGTCGCCCCCCGTTCCAGGGCAATGCTGAGCATATCATGAGGCGTTTGCATATCAACATGCAGCCACAACCACCCAGCACGTTCAATCCGGCGCTTTCGCCAGCCGTTAGCAATGTCCTTTTGCGCTCTCTGGCCAAAAGGCCCGAAGATCGCTTTGCCTCCATTGCCGATTTTGCGAACGCGTTGCAACGCTATTGCCCATAAAGCATACATGCGACTGATAAAACAGCCAGGGTAAGAGTCAAAATGCTTACCCTGGCTGTTTTGATCTGTCTAGCGTTAACCATGCGAGGCATTCAGGGGCAAAATTACATAGAAGGTTGAGCCTTGCCCTTCCATGCTTTCAACCCACACTCTTCCTCCGTGACGGATCACGACTTCTTTGACCAGATAGAGCCCGATGCCAAAGCCACTGAGAGAACGATCCAGGTTACTGGCACGGTGGAAACGTTTAAAGATATTGGGGATTTCGCTGGCGGCAATGCCGATGCCATGATCTTTGATCCAGAGCAAAACTTCAGTAGCTCGCTCTGGCATATGGCGCAAACCTATTTCGATTTCGCCTCCGGCAGGGCTATACTTAATTGCGTTGCTAATGAGATTGTTGAAGACCTGCACCATGCGCTCTTCATCGGCGTAGGCGATCAGCGTATCGTTGGTACGTGGACCATCCAGCACAAGATGTAACTGATGTTGGCGAGTCGTGATAGACTGGCTGTCAATCACACGCGTCAGAATGCTCAGCAAGTCGCAAGGCGTGCGTCTCAAGATCAATTGAGCCTGTTCGATGCGAGAGATATCAAGCATCTCTTCAATCAAGCGTGTGAGGTGCTGACTCTGTTCCGTGATGCTCGTGAGCGCATACTGTGTCAGGGAATCCAGCGGCTGGTCTTGAGATGCCTTGAGTTGGAGGATTTCCGCAAAACCCTGGATAATCGTAATCGGCGTGCGCAACTCATGATTCGCAATGGAGAGAAAGTCATTTTTATGCTGCTCAAGACTTTTCTGCGCTGTTACATCCTGAAAAACGATCATGGCTCCCGTCATCGCGCCATTATGAGCATAAAGGGGAGCGCTCGATGTCAGTGTTACGATCTTGGTACCACATGGTTTGATGACCAGGGTTTCCTTACTTTTGATGGTCTCGCCACCTAATGCGCGAATGACGGCAAAATTCCAGGGCAGGATCGGTTTGCCATCAATCGACTGTCCGGTGTAGGCATGCGACCAGGGATGACGATGCAATGGGGTAGAGATGAGTTCGTCAAGTGGCAGTCCAAGAATGCTGGCCGCTGCGAGATTGGCGTAATTGATGGTGCTATTGGAAATATCCGCAATCAGGATGCCTTCGGGCAGTTGATCGAGAATAGAGAGGAGGCGCGTTTGCTCTCGCTCGGTAGAACTGTGTAAACGAGCATGTGCCAATGCTGCTGCAAGATGCGTTCCGCTGCCAACCAGCGCGCTCACTTCTGGCCCATTCGGGCAAATAGGTCTGGTGAAGTTGGCACAAAGCATCCCCTCAAAACGGTCCCGAAACCAGAGGGGCACGCAGACATAGCCACGTACGCCAACGGCCACTAAGGGATGCTTCTTACTAACGAGTCCTATTTCTGCCGCGACCTGTAAATCTTCCAGCACGATGGGTTCCCGTTGTCTACATGGCTGCTTGCCTGCGACCGACCTTTCGTAGGGAATATACTCCATCGCCTTCCACCCATCCGGGTCGCCGCCCTCTTGCTGGCGAGCACAAACCAGGCGTAGCACCTGTTGAGTGGGGTCTGCGATATGCAGGCATGAGCCGTCTGCCTGAAAATGCTCAGTGATGGCGTCAAGGGCGATATTGCCAATGTGCTCTGCGTCCAGGTATTCGCGCACACTGCGGGCCACCGTTTCGATCACCTCCAGGCGTTTGCGCTCGGCTTCGACGACGCTGTGTGTTCGACTCAGCGACGTTTGGGCTTGCTCGGCCTGGCGTCGGGCCTGCACCTGATCGGTCACATCATTGAGCGTCTGGACCAGGTGGGTGACACGTCCATCCTCGTCACGCACGGGATTGAGCGACCAGTTCCAATAGGTGGGACCGCGCTTGCCGATAGTAACCACCAGCTCAGCACCTCGGTAGGGAACGCCTGTTTCAGCAACGGTGCAGAATATTTCTACAACACCCAATGCATAGGAATCGATATGCGTGGCCCAACTGGTCAGGGGATGACCAATGACTCTCTCACATTGCCAGTGAGAATCGAGAAATGTGTTGAGGATCGTCATGAAAAGTGTGTTCGCTTCAAGTAAGCGTAAGTCACGCGCATCATACACGGCCATCCCGACAGATGCATGCTCTAGCATCATGTCCGTGTAACGATATGTCCTGGTGTTTGTAGAGGTATTCATGCTGGCACTCAACCCTTATCCTAATTAAAATGTACAGATAGGGACGCGTCTACCTTCAAATAGATAATATTGTTATTTACTGTAAATGATCGCAATACCGAATGTCAAGTGCGAATAAATATTGCGGTACCAAGGTCACTACGTTATAATGGTTCTGTTGCAAAAAACGATGAATTTCACTATCCAAATCGGTTACGTCGTTCGAATATGTGGACCGCAAAAAGGAAAAGGGGGATAGACAATGTCGGTAGATCCACAGACGCCCAAAAGTACCTATATGATGGATTCAGAAAACGCTGCCGAGGTTGCACGCCTGAGTCGGCAAGATCGTCTCTTCACTCGCTATATGGGAGGGCTTTTCCCAGAACGATCAGATGTTTCTTCGATCCATGATGTCCTGGATCTCGCTTGTGGACCTGGTGGCTGGGCGATGGAGGTGGCCGAGACTTTTCCTGGAATGCAAGTAACCGGTGTCGATCTTAGTCCATTGATGGTTGCCTATGCACAGGCTACGGCCAGCGAGAAGGGTATTCCCAATATCCACTTTCGCGAGATGGACGTGCTACAGCCGTTCGATTTTCCCGACGATACATTCGACTTAGTCAATGTAAGGCTGATCTTCGGTTTTATGCCACCGGCGGCATGGCCAAAATTCCTACTCGAATGCATGCGGGTGACACGGCCAGGGGGCATTATTCGCTTGACTGACTGCGAGAATGGGCTGAGCAATAGTCTGGCCTGTGAGCAACTGGGCAGGTTATCAGCGGCGGCATTAAAGAAAGCTGGACAAAGTTTCTCTCCTGATGGATACCATCTTAGCATTACTCCAATGTTGGGACGGCTTTTGAGCGATGCGGGCGGCAAAAATATCCAGCGCATGAGCCACTGCTGCGATTATTCAGCAGGGATGGAAGCTCATATCGAGGTATTTCAGGATGTGATGGTGGGCTATAAGTTGGCCCAACCGTTTCTCTTACGCATGGGTGTTGCAACACAACAAGAACTGGATCGGCTCTACCAGGTAGCAATAGACGAGATGCAAGCCAGCAACTTCTGTGGCCTGTTCTTTTATCTGACGGTCTGGGGCGAGGTTGCAAAATGAATGAGC
>DASTZT010000249.1:0-3807 GCA_035764225.1 Ktedonobacteraceae bacterium | reverse complement strand
TGTACCAGGAGTAACACACGGCATGAGCATTGTCAAGCAATGGATGCTCCATCTTGAGGCAGATGTAATGAGGGGGCAAAGATGTTATACTCGACCGGATAGAAGTATGGATATCGGATTAACAAGAAAGGATGAGAACAGCATGGCGCTGAATCTGCCTGAAGCTCTTCATGCCAGGCGACCGACGATGGCTGACGCCCAGATTGTGGTCGATTTAATTAGATTCTGCCAACTACGAGAGTGGAAGGGTTCAGAAATCACTGTAGAGGATACGCTCACACTTTGGGGAGAGCCTGAAATGGATCTGGAGCAGGATGCCTGGCTGATCTTTGCCCCGGACAATCAGTTGGTGGCCTACCTGCATCTCTTACGGCGCGACTCCCTGCGCATGAACATCAATAAGCGGGTCCATCCTGACTACGATACGCTGGAACTACAGCACGCATTAATAATGTGCGCCGAGGAGCGAGCACGGCAGTTGATTCCGCAGCTCCGTCCCGATGCGCGTATTACTCTCAACACCACATGTAGCACACTAGCAACTCCGGTAGCTAGCGAGGCGGCAAAGCAGGCGGGCTTCGATTACATACGCAGCAGCTTTCGCATGGAGATAGCAATGGAGACGCCGCCGCCGAAGCCAATCTGGCCAGAGGGGATCGTCTTGCGTCCCTTTACATTGGAGATGGCGAGGGCAGTTCACGCTGCTGACGACGAAGCATTCAGCGACCATTGGGGCTACACGTCAACCCCCTTCGAGACATTTGAACACATCTTTATCAAAAGCCCCAAATTTGATCCGACGCTCTGGTTTCTGCCTTTTGCGGGCGAAGAAATCGCCGGGACGGCCCTTTGTGAGCATCGGGAGGAGATCGGCTTCGTCAATAGCCTGAGTGTGCGGCGTCCCTGGCGGCGGCAAGGGTTGGGACTGGCACTGCTGCATCATACCTTTGGCGAGTTCTATCAGCGCGACGTACGCAAAGTTGCGCTCTATGTTGACGCTCAGAGCCTGACGGGAGCCACCCGCCTCTATGAGCGAGCCGGAATGAAGGTGGTGAGACAGTTTGATCAATATGAGAAAGAATTGCGAGCTGGCATTGAACTGAGCACGCAGGAGATCGAAGCCTGAACCTCCCAGTAGCACCTCTTTTCCCATCCGTAAATGAGTTCAGGGGAAAAAGCAGAGACATCGCTTCTCGAACAGGAACAGCATAAAGCGGGCCCAGACGACGCTGGAACCCGCTCTGCCCGCTACAGATAACACCTTAAAAAGGCTTAGAATGCGCCCGTGCCATTTGGCGTGCCCAACCCCGTTGGACCATCGTAGCCTGCCTTAGCAGTGCAGAGATATGAGCCGCCACAGCTCCCGTTGCTGCCACTGGTTACATCGAACAGGCTGCTGGTATGGCTATAGGGGAACGACCCAAAGTTAACGCTGCTCGCGTTACCGGCCAGCCCGTATACGCTCGCAATGATAGGAGAGGAAACGCTGGTACCGCCAAAGACTAGCCAGCCAGACTCGTTGAAGGAATCGAAGACGGAAACGCCAGTGTTGGGATCGGCAACTGCGGATACATCGGCGATAGTCCTGCGACTACAACCACTGTCTTTTTGCCACGATGGCTTGGTCTCAAAGCCGCTACAGCCGCTACCAGCGCCGCTCCATGCCGTCTCAGTCCAGCCACGAGTGTTGCTCGCGCGCGTCAGAGAGGTGCCACCAACGGCAGTCACAAATTGCGATGCCGCCGGGAACTGCGGGCCAAAGCCGCTATCGCCAGAGCTGGCTGTCACGGCGATCCCTGGGTGCCTATAGAACGAGGTATCCTGGCTCACTTCACCGCTAGACTCGCCGCCGCCGTAGCTATTGCTAATGGCATTGGCTCCCAGCTTGGCCGCCTCATTCACGGATGCACCCAGGTTAGCAATTGAGCTGCTTGAAGCTTCAACCAGCAGAATATGACAGTTGGGGCAGATAGCGCTGACCATATCCAGATCAAGGGAGATCTCTTCGGACCAGCCAGTATTGTTTCTTGGGAAGCTCGTACCACCAGTCTGATTCACCTTCCTGAAGCACCCATTGGCAGTTGTACAGGGTGATAAACCAAACTGAGAACGATAGGTTGCCAGATCAGATTCCGCATTAGGATCGTTAAAGGCGTCCACAATCGCAATGGTCTGTCCACTACCTGCGGTAGAGGAGGGCAATTTATAAGCAGATTGGAGATCAGCCGGATTTAATCCTTGAGGACTGCTAGCAAAAGGTTGGGCACCATTGGTACTGGTCGCCGGAAGCACCTGAATAGCCATGCAGCTTGCAAAGCCAGGAGCAGCCGTCGAACATACATGAGTAAAATGTTTGGCCTGTGGCACAGTTGTCTGCGCAAAAGTAAATGGGGTTGTGCCGAAAGTAAAGACTAGTAACAGTGTGGCAAAGCATAAAGCGGTAGCAAGCCTTCTCAAGAGAGGTTCCTTCCTTTCCCCTGACGTGAACATGCCAAAAGCATCCATGACATTATGTAACAGTACACGCCAGAGCGGTCACACAAACATTAAAGCTTGAGCAACTACAAGAAACTTAGGTAGTGGGAGGTATTTTTACCCCGACTATGGCGATTCGCCATTTCCCAACACGCTGAATGGCGGTTGGTACTATCATCTGTAGCGGACAAACGTAGTAGAGGTATATGGCACCCTAATTATTAATTATAATCAAGTTGCCTGGAATGTCAATTGTCTTATCCTTTTGCGCTTTACATAAAATGATAAATACGCATCCGAGTAGATGTTTCATGGACCCCCATTTTCCAACCGGGCATTTTTTATCCCTTTTCAATACAGTAAATACCCAGAGTAGGACATGCATCCTAACAAGATTGATCCTCAACCATTTATCTGATATGGTAGTAAGGGGGAATATTATGCACCCCAGCCAGTATATTATTTGGTCAATCGGAGGATGCGATGAGCACTATCCCAAAACGCCTGGGGAGATATGAGTTGCAACAGCAACTGGGGCAGGGCAGCATAGGCGAGATATGGAAAGCTTACGATTTACAAGAGCGCCGGGATGTTGCAGTTAAAGCACTTCACACTGACTTTCAAGCTGATCCGAATTTTCTGAGTAGATTTGCCAAAGAGGGCCAGGCAATTGTTGCTCTGCATCACTCCAACATCGTACAGGTACACGAAGTCAACGTGACGCGCCCTGGTAAATCGAACGAGACGACAGCTTATATAGCGATGGATTACATAGAAGGGCAGACGCTGGCTGACTATCTGCATGCCACCTCTCATCAAGGGAGATTTCCCTCCGTTGCTCAGATTGTCTACCTTTTTACCACATTGGGAGTTGCCATCGATTATGCTCACCAACAGGGCATTGTGCATGGCAACATCAAACCGACGAACATTCTGCTTAATCAGCAGCTGCTGAGCAAGTTCGAGCCAGGAGAGCCGATGCTGACCGATTTCGGTCTTGCTCAACTTTTGGGAAACAACACAGAGATTGCCTCACCCGCTTATATGTCTCCTGAACAGGCGAAGGGGCAACCAGCCAGCAATCGCAGCGATATTTATGCGCTCGGCATCATCCTCTACGAAATCTGTACGGGCGTGCAGCCATTCCGCGACGAAAGCTCCGTGGCGGTCATGATGCAACAGATCAATACCTTGCCCACCCCGCCAATATTAATTAACCCAAATATACCACCTGCGCTTTCAGAAGTGATTTTGCGGGCCATCGCAAAAGATACTGCCACACGTTTCCCTCTGGCATCGCTGCTGGCGACCGCTATCGCAGATGCTTGCTCT